>CAMBOD010000100.1 GCA_945868985.1 Prosthecobacter debontii
CTCGCTCTGGCTCTCGGTTTCACAATCACTGGCCTCACGCTTCACTCTCAGACACCCGCCCCCGCCGCACTGCCTGCAAAATCGCCGCTCGAACAACTCAAGGCCATCCGCGATGCAAATGCCAAGCTGCTCGAACAGCAGACCAAAACGCTTCAGCAGCTCGACGAGTTGGAGAAAACCTCACAGTCGCTGAAAGTGCTCGGCAGGCGCGCGTAGTTAAGAACCCGCCGAAACGCGCATCCAGTCGCTCGCGGTATCCACGTCGTTCAGCGTAGGTAGTTGGTGCATTCGTATGCTTGCGGCCTTTGCTTGGGCCAGTGTGTCGGCCAGCGTCTCGCTCGTGCTCCAGCGGATGTTTTCAAATAGCGCGGGCTGCTCGCGGCGCAATGCGAGGAGGTAGTAGCCGCCATCTTCCGTCGGGCCAATGGCGGCATCCTCTGCGTCCCATGCCTCCGAAAAAATCGCGGGCGTGATCTCCACGCAATCACTCCCGATCACAGCCGCATGATCCCAGCCAGCGGCAAATGCAGATGCAAAGGCCGCCTGCAACCGCGCACCGAGATCCCCGCGCACCTGCGGCTCGAATGTGGATGACTGCGGCAGTTTTGGCGCGAGCCACGCTTCGATATCCGCACGGCGCTCCGGGGGATCAAACTACACAATCACCGGCGTCTCCAGCGGCAACTGCGCACACACCCTTGCGACCAGTTCGCGGTAAATCTCCGCCGCCCGCTCCGCACCAGCCGTCGCGGCGATGCGCGTTTTCACACGGCCCGGCTCAGGCCATTTCACAAAAAGTAAAATCACACGGCGCATTGTGACTATGGCGCAGCCACCTCCGGCAGGCGCACTCGGACTGTCAGACCGGCGCCCTGCGTGCTTTCGGCGAAAACAATACCATCCATCGCCTCCACCAGCCGCTTCACAATCGCCAGCCCATGCGTGCCGCCTGCGTGTTTCGTAAATAGCCGCGACAATTCATCCGCTCCGACGCCGGGACCGCTGTCACCTACACGCAGTTCGATGTGCCGTCCCTCGCGCTGCACGGCCACTTCAATACGACCATCGCGCGGTGTGAATTTCAGCGCGTTGCCAACAACTTCATCCATGATCTGTGCGAGTGCATCAGCGTCAGCGCAAACGCGGCCTGGGCCGGGCTTAAAACTGAATGCGATCTGTTTCACCTGCGCACGCGGCTGCATCGCAGCAACAATGGCGGCGATTTCAGTCGAAAGTTCGATCTCCCGCATTTCAAATTTTGCCTGCCCGGAATTGAGTCCCGTAGTGTTGAGGACGTTTTTTACCAGCCGCGTCATCCGCTCCACTGTCTGCCGGATCATGCCCAGCGTCTTCGGATCCGCCACGCCCGACGCAAACGAATCGCACGCCAGCCGGATCGTTTGCAGCGGGTTGTTCAGGTCATTCGCGAGCATCGCCATGAGGTGCTCACGCTCACTGCGCAAGTCGGCGAGTTGCCCCTCCGCATCGCGTCGTGCGGTGTCCATTCGTCGAGCCCGGTAGATGAAAAACACCACGGACACCAAGGCCAGCACTACCAAAACCCACGGAAGCGTCGCCCACACGACACGCATCCCGCTTTCCTCCCATTCCGAATCAGTCTGCCCGGGTGCCGAAGTAGGCCCCTCCGCCACGCCAGCCAGCACGGCGAGAATATGAAAACAAACAGGCAGGCAGATTGCGACCATGCGTGCGCACGCTAACCGCAGCGAAGCGTCCGCGACAAGCCCGCACGACTCCCGCATTGCAAAGACGCGCCGCCCGGCTACGGTCGCCGCACTAAAAATGGCGCAATCCCGTCGCGCAGAACGCACCTCTTCCTCAATACAGGAAATTCTCGGACTCAGCCTTCTCGTGCTGGGTATCCTGCTTTTCCTCGCACTCATTTCCTACACACCACGCGACGTGCCGTCGTGGTTTCCGCTCTCCCACGCGGCCTCAACGAGCAAGACGTCGCAAAATTTCGTCGGCACGCTCGGAGCGATGATGGCCTGCGTTAGCTACGTCTTTTTAGGAGCAGCGAGCTACCTGCTCTCGGCCTCCCTCATCGCATACGGCGCGACCACGCTTTTTGGTCGCCCGATGGGATTCGCGCTACGTCCGATTTGGACGGCAGGGTTCGTATTCAGCGGAGCCTGCCTGCTGCACGTGCTCGGCTGGTCGCTCATTGATAGCGCGAAAATGAACATCGCCAGCGAAGGCGGCATCATCGGCGAATACATCGGTGGTAAAATTTTCCACAACATCTTCGGCCCCGCATCCGTGCTCGTGCTCGGCCTCATCTATATCGTCTCGCTGATCCTCATGACCGGACTGCGCCCCATCGCAGTCGCGCGGCGGCTCATCGCCATGCCCGGCGAATGGCTCGAAGCATACCGTCAGCGCCAATTAGAACAAGCGGGCGAAGAAAAACGCCTCATTTTAGAGCAACAGAAACTCGAACGTGAGCAGCGCCGTCTTGAGCGTGATTTGGGCAAGCGCCGCAGTAAAACGGAAGAGGACGAAGACGAAATTCCTGCAAAACTCCAGCAGCCCGAACTCCTCCCTCTCGAGGGCGAGAAGGAACCCGATCGGCCAGCGCCAAAAATTTTTGATTCCGCAGCGCCTCCACCGCCCGCCGCTAAAAAAGAGAAGGAAAAGAAAAAAATCGAGCTGCTCGCGACGCTACATAACGAGAACTACAAACTCCCGTCCCTCGATTTGCTCGATGCGATGGACACCGAAAACCGTGTAGTCGCCAGCCACGACGAATTGCTCGGCGTCCAGAATCGCATCATCGAAACGCTCGCTGAATTCGGCATTGCCGTGACCGCAGGAGACATCACCAAAGGCCCGACCATCACGCGCTACGAAGTCTATCCCGCCAAGGGCGTCCGTGTGGATCGCATCACCACCTGCGAACGCGACCTCGCACGCGCCACTCGCGCCGAGCGCATTAATATCCTCGCGCCCATCCCCGGCAAGGACACCGTCGGTATCGAAATCGCCAATTCCAAAAAGCAAAAAGTCGCCCTGCGCGAACTGCTCGAATGCGAAGACTTCGTCGCTTCCAAAGCGAAAATCCCCATCGCACTTGGCAAGGACGTGTATGGCAAAGCGATCATCGCCGACCTCGCCGCGATGCCCCACGGTCTCGTCGCCGGCACCACTGGCTCGGGCAAGAGCGTCTGCATCAACGCCATCATCGCCAGCATCCTCTACCGCTTCACGCCGGAGGACCTGCGCCTCATCATGATCGATCCGAAAGTCGTCGAGATGCAGATGTATAACACCCTGCCCCACCTCGTCGTCCCCGTCGTCACCGATCCGAAAAAAGTCCTGCTCGCCCTCAAGTGGGCCGTGAACGAAATGGAAAAGCGCTACGCCATTTTCGCCAAGTGCGGCGTGCGCAACATCGGCAGCTTCAACACCCGCCCGAAGCCAAAATCGCAAAAGGAACTCGATGCGGAAAAATCCGCTGCCGCCGCACCGACAAGGCCCAAGCCGCTTGACGGAGTGGATCTCAATGCAGAGCCAAACGTCGCCAGCAGCAGCGACATTCTCGGCCGGCCCTTCGGCGAAATCGCAGAGGAAGACGACGGCCCACCCGTGTTGAACGCCACTTCCGAGCTATACGGCACGCCCGACAGTGACCGCGAAACCGTCGGCGAAGAACTCGATCGCGCCGAGCAGGCTGAACTCGGCATCACCGTCCAGCGCGACGACGGCATCATCGTTCCGGAAAAAATGCCGTTCATCGTCATCATCGTGGACGAACTGGCCGACCTCATGCAGACCGCGCCCGCCGATGTGGAATTACTCATCGCGCGCATCACACAAAAAGCACGCGCCGCCGGCATTCACATGATCATCGCCACACAGACGCCGCGCGCCGACGTCATCACCGGCGTCATCAAAGCGAACGTCCCCTGCCGCATCGCGTTTCAAGTCGCCAGCCCGCTCGATAGCCGCGTCATCCTTGATGAAAACGGCGCTGAACGACTCCTCGGCATGGGCGACTTGCTCTACCGCCCGCCAGGCACATCGCGCATGATTCGCGCGCAGGGCGTGCTCGTCACCGACGAGGAAGTCCATCGCGTCGTCGCCTTCTCCAGCGCGCAGGGCGATCAGTGCTTTGAAAGCGACATCCACTCCAAACTCGAAAACGTGGGTGGCGACGATGATGAGGAAGTCAGCGACGAAGACGAGGAGCTTGTCTCGAAATGCCTCGAAGTCATGCAGCAGGAAGGCAAGGCCAGCACCTCGCTTTTCCAACGCCGCCTGAAACTCGGCTACACGAGGGCCGCGCGTATTTTGGACATCCTCGAAGACCGCGGCTACGTCGGCCCCGGCGACGGCGCGAAGCCGCGCGAAATTTTGCGCTCACTCGGCGAATAAGCGAGGTTTGCATTGCGCGCAGCGCGGCAACCGCCAACTTGATGCACGGAATATGGATCACGATTTTGGAAAACGACTGGCAAAGGCACGCACCGCACGCGGACTCGGCATCGAGGAGGCCGCCCACGCCACGCGCATCCGCGCATCGCACATTCAGGCGCTGGAGGACGGCAACCTCGTAAAATTTCCAAACGCAGCCTACGCAAAAAGTTTTCTGGTCATGTATGCGCGCTTCCTCGGCGTGGATGTGAGCGACGTCGCTTCGCAGATTGACACCTCGACACAGATGAAGGTCGAGGATTTCCAATACCTCACCAACCGCGCCGGTGAGGAAAAAAAGCTGCAACGCGACGCCACAGACACGCGCTACGATTTCGTCGTTCCTCAAAAAAGTGGCGGCTCGTGGATGCCGCTCATCGCCCTCGCGGGCATCGTCGCTGTCGGCGTGATCGTATTCATCGTGTGGAGCAATTTCACCCGCATCGAGGACTCCGACATCAAACAGATCCCAGCGCCGGCAGCAGCCGATACCAAAGCCGCTGTGCAATCGCTCGGCGATAGCGCGCCCACCCAAAAAGAGTCCGCACCTCAAACCGAACCCGTGCCGCCGCGCCCTATCGTCATCTCCCTCCCGCCTGCGCCTGAAGATACTGATATTCCGTGCGCGAAACCCATTTCCCCGGTTGCAAAAATCGCTGCCAGTGACACCGCCGCACTCGCCGATCTCACGCCGCCTTCACAGCCCGCGCCCATCGCATCCGCACCGCCGGAGGAAAACAACGCGCCGGATGTTGATGCCGATGTCATCGTTCTTGAGCCTCGCAAAAAAACATGGGTCGTCATCCGCACAGGCCCCGGCGGGCAGCCGCTCTTCGAGGATTTTCTCTACCCCAGCGCAAAGCCAATGCACCTCCCCGCAGGTCGCTATTTCATCGAGCTGAAAAGCGCGGATGCCGTCGAGATTTCCAAAAACGGAAAACGTATCGCCTACTACGCACCCGGCGTAGTCGTTCAGTAGTTCAGCAAAGCGCGGCTTGCCATCCGGCGCGTGCTCGTGCCTCCCTCCTGTGTGCATGATCAAAAATGGTGGCGTGAATACACAGAGCTTGCCGTGCTATTTTTCCTCCACGCGATGGCGATGGGAATTTGGTTCGTCCCGCTCGGCTCGGTGCTGGATGCGCACGGCCTCACGCACATCAAAGCCTACGCCTACGCCACCGGCGGCATCTCGGCTTTCATCTCCCCGCTAATTTTCGGCGCGCTCGCCGACCGGCACATCGCCCCGGTGCGGCTGCTTCGCTGGCTCTCGCTCGCCACGGGCGTGGCGATGGCGCTGGCGACCACCGCGATCAAGTTTCACTTGAGTGCCGTTGCCATCCTCGTGCTCATTCAAATTCACGCCCTATGCGCGACTCCCACCTGGAGCATCTCGACAACCATCGTCCTCGCGAAACTAAACAACGCGAAACGCGAATTCGGCCCCATCCGCGCCATGGCCACGCTCGGCTGGATCGCCGGCTGCCTGCTCGTCTCCGCACTTCATGCCGACAGCTCCACACTTGCAGGCTACGGCGGCGTAGTTGCCTGGCTCGCTGTCTCAGCCTTCACTTTCGCCCTCCCAAGCGTCGCGCCGCCTGCGCAGACGGAACATCTTTCGTGGAAGCAACGTCTCGGACTCGACGCTCTTTCGCTGCTGAAAAATCGCGATACGTGCGTCGTCTTCATCGCCGCCACGCTCTACAATATGCCGCTCTGTGCATTTTACCCCGAGACTCCGCTCCACATGAAATCGCTCGGCCTTCAAAGCACGACCGCATGGATGACGCTCGGACAAATCACCGAGGTCATCGCGATGTTTGGCCTCGCCGGACTCCTCGCCCGCTGGCGCTTGAAAACCGTCATCCTCGTAGGCATCGGCTTCGGCGCAGTGCGCTACGTCTTTTGCGCGCTCGACAGCAAATGGTCGTTGCTCACCGGCGTCACTCTGCATGGCTTTGCGTTCGTGCTCGTGTATATCACTGTCCAGCTCTACCTCGAACAACGCATAGACCCGCGCTGGCGAGCGCGTGCGCAAGCACTGCTCACCCTCCTGCTCAGCGGTTTCGGAAACCTCTTCGGCTACCTCGGCTGCGGCTGGTGGTTCAAAGCGAACACACACGGAGAAATCACCCACTGGCCTCAATTCTGGGGCGGCCTCGCAGCAAGCGTCGCCGCCGTGTGGATATTCTTCGCCATCGCCTACAAAGGGCATGCAGCCAGTGAAGAGGGAAAGTCTACTGCTTAAAGACTCGGTGCGTGTAAATATTGGCGCGTAGCGCCAGCCACTACGGTAGCCGTGGGTGAAGCGAAGCGATACCCACGGAAAGAAACACAAATGGCAAGCGCCGCGTAGTCGGCGCGACCATGCACGCGCCACCGTTTGTCGCACCACATACGTGGTGCATGGCTTGCGACTGCGATCCGTGGGCTGCGTCGCTATGCTCCTTGCACACGGCTACCGTTGTCGCTAGCGCTACGCGCCAATTTTTTCCACTTTATTGCAGACAATCACACCATCTCACCCACGAGATCATAGACCTGCGTGCCGGTGATTCGCACGTTCACGAATACGCCGACGGGCGCGGGTTTTTTGAGGAGGATGCGGCCGTCAATGTCCGGGGCGTCCACTTCGCCGCGTGCGACGAGGGGCTGGTCCACGAGAGCGCGGATGGTTTTACCGACTTGCGCGGCGCTTTGCTCGGCGGCTATGCGCTGCTGGAGCTTCATCGCTTTTTTGTAGCGCGCCTGCTTCACCTTTTGCGGGAGCTGGCCCTCCATTTTTGCGGCGCGCGAGCCTTCCTCCTGCGAATAGGTGAAGACACCGAGTCGCTCGAATCGCGTGCGCTCGATGAAGTCGAGGAGGTATTCAAATTCCTCCTCCGTCTCGCCGGGAAAGCCGACGATGAAAGTCGTGCGGATGGCGATGCCGGGGATGCCAGCACGGATGCGGGTGATGAGATTTTCGATGTGCTCG
>CAMBOD010000101.1 GCA_945868985.1 Prosthecobacter debontii
ATTTCGGCTGGCGGACGGTGAATGTGGTGCGTCGCGCGGAGGTCGCGGAGGAATTGAAAGCGGAGGGCGCTGATGCGGTGATTGTGGAAGGCGGGGACATCTCCGCTGCGGCGAATGGTGCGCCGATTCGCCTCGCGCTGAATGCCGTTGGTGGCGACAGCGCGGTGCGGCTTGCGAGCGTGCTTGCGCCGGGCGGCACCATCGTGACTTACGGTGCGATGGCGCGGCAGCCGTTGCGTATACCGAATGGGTTGCTCATTTTTCAGGACACGGCGTGGCGCGGCTTTTGGGTTACGCGCTGGTATGAGCGTGCGACGGCGGCGGAGCGTGCGGCGGTTTTTGCAGAATTATTCGAGTTGGTGAAATGCGGCGTCGTTTCCACGCCCGTCGAGGCCGTGTATCCGCTCGCGGAAATCACGACGGCACTGGAGCACGCGCAACGCACCGGACGTGGTGGCAAGGTATTGCTGCGTGGAGCGTAAGCGCGATTTGCGACGTTGACGCCTTAACGGCGATGTGGCCCCATCGAGCCGAATGACCGCCGAAGAACATGCAACCGCACCTCCGCAAGCACCGGGGCTTTGGACGAAATCTCTCGCAGGCGATGCGCATGCGCTGAGTGAACTCGCCAATCGCCTGTGGTATCCCGCCTACGTGTGGTTGCGCGTGGCGGGTTGTCCGCCGGAGGATGTGCAGTTGCACACGATTGCATTTTTCAGCCGCATCCAATGCGACAAACCGCCGGTGAAGGAAGAACCGAGTGCGCTGCGATTGCGCGAATTTCTGCTGGCAAGATTGAAGGATTTTGCAGCGATGGGTTTTCCGGCGAGCGCGGCTATGGCACCGCTGCTGATGGATGCGGCGTCGGCGGAGCGGCGCTTTGCGAGTGAGCCGACTCGCTCGGAGGATGAACTTTTTGGTCGCTGCTGGTCGCTGCTGGTCGCTGCTGATGCTGGAACTCACGCTCGATTCGCTACGCCGCGAATATGCCACGCGCGGCAAGCCTGGGATGTTTGATGCGCTGAAGCCATTCCTCGCTTTCAACAAAAACGAAGAGAACGGCTACGCGGAAGCAGCGAGCGAAGTCGGTCTCTCGTCGAGCGCGTTTCACGTCTCGGTGTATCACTTTCGCAAGCGCTACCGCGAGGTGCTGCGCTTGCTGATCGCGGACACGGTGCTGAATGCGGAAGACGTGGATAGCGAATTGACTGCGCTGCTCGTGAGCGCATGCTGAACCCATTATGCCCTCGGAAAATCCAAACAACGCGAACGGCCTCGGCGGACTCAGTCCCGACGAGTTGTTTGCGCGCGGTATGCAGTCGGTGAAAATGACCGGCGCTGGTGGACTCACGACTTGGGAGCCGCCGCCCGTTGCGGAGGCAGCGCTGCTTTTCCCCGCCTACGAAGTGCTCGAAATCATCGGGCGCGGCGGCATGGGCGCTGTGTATCGGGCGCGGCAACTCGCGCTGGATCGCATTGTCGCCATCAAGCTGTTGCCGCTCGAAGTGAGCGTGGATCGCGACTTTGCCGAGCGCTTCAAACGCGAGGCTCGCACGATGGCGAAGATGAATCATCCGAACATCGTTTCGGTTTTCGATTTCGGCACGACGAAGGGGGGCACCTGTTCTTTGTGATGGAATTTGTCGAGGGCACGACGCTGCACCACATCATCAAGACCACCGGGCTGAAGCCGCCGCAGGCGCTGGAGATCATCATGGGCACTTGCGAGGCGCTGCATTACGCGCACGCGGAAGGCGTGGTGCACCGCGACATCAAGCCGGCCAACATCCTCGTGGACACGCGCGGTCGCGTGAAAGTGACCGACTTCGGACTCGCGCGCCATAATTCACCGAGCGCCGAGCAACTCGCCGGCTACACGATGACCGGCACCATTCTCGGCACGCCCGACTACATGGCGCCCGAGCAGAAACGCGGGATGCACGTGGATCACCGCGCCGACATCTACAGCCTCGGCGTGATGCTTTACGAAATGCTCTGCGGGCAGGTGCCGCAGGGTGTGTTTGATTTGCCATCGCAACGCATCGCCGTGGACGAGCGCGTGGATCAAGTCGTCATCCGCGCCATGCAGCAGGAGCCCGACCGGCGCTACCAAAACACCGACGAGATGCGCCACGAAGTGCAGACCATCCGCGGCACTGTGAACCCGAACGCCCGTGCGCCACAGCCGCGCGGAGTGTCCACAACTTCCTCGCGGAAAAATCCCGCACTCATCGGCGGTGGCATCGTCGCTGTGATCGCGAGGTTTCAGTCGAAAGCCCCAAGCCGCCCGTCGTTGCTGTGGCACCATCAGTGCCCGAGACAAAGCCGGAGCCACCGAAGACGCCGCCGGAAAAACCAACTCCGCCAGTCCTCGCAGTCACGCCGCCTGAGCCACCCAAAATCGAACCACCAAAACAGGAACCCGTCGTCGCCCGCCCGGTCGTAAATACCGAATTGGCCAACGCCGTCGCACAATTAAACGGCAACACCCCGCCAAATCCCGCCGGCCCGGCAGTCACCGTCCCAGCCGAGTCAGTCGAGCCGCCTTCGCCCGCCGAGCAGTGGCGCAAACTCGTCCAGCAAGGCGACACCATGATCAAGCGCCGCGACTACGACGACGCCGCCATCGCCTACACAAGCGCAATAGACCTCGCGCAAAGTTCGGAACTCCCCGGCTCACTGATCGAAGCCGCGCGCATCTGTCAGAAACTCGGACAGATGGAGTTCAATCGAGGTTCGCATGGTGAGGCCCGCGCCAGTTTCGAGGACGGAAAGAAATACCTCCAGCGCGCCAAGGGCACCGGCAAGCCAAGTCCCGAAGCCGCTCAAATCCTCAGCGAAATCGAAGCCAGCCTCCGCAAAGTCCCGCGCGAGGAGTAATAACATTTCCACATAGAGATCGGTAAAACGGAGCGTGTGCATCAAGGAGAGGGGTCCGTCCCGGCCCCTTGTGCCCTGGCAGGGGCACCAGCAAATACGCCACCACCTTCAGCGTGCGACCGCCGGGCAACCCCTCCGGAGTGCGGGGGCCGGGACGGCCCCCCTCCTTGCCAAAGCGCCGAATACAGAGTTCTACCGAACTATCCACACTTTTGGTATAAGTGCAAATTTTGCCCTATTCCGGGGACGGGATTAGGAAGATATCCGTGTTCATTTCCCGGGCGTTTACCTAGGTAAACGGCTAATTTTTTGGATCCTAAAAAATCGACATATTCGAGGGGGTAAAAAAGTTCATTTTTTTTAAAAAAGAACTTGCACGACAACAGACGCAGTTTATAAGGATGAAGAATCGGTATAAAAAGAGCCGCCCAGTAACAATAAAATTCACCCACAAAACAAACCAAACCACCCATGAAAACAAAAACATTAACACTAACTGGAGCATTTGCAGTTGCAGCAGTGCTTTCACTTTTCTCAATCGGCAGCGCCAAAGCTGCCGTCATTGATTCTATTAACATTAACTTTGCATTACCTGGTTCTGAAATCTCAGGTCTCCAATCAGGGACACCTGCAGGCACCTATGCTTCCGTCTGGAACAACATAACAAATCTTGGGTCCGATCTTGGCGGTGAGTATAGCGCACCTACTTTTGCTGCTGCGCCCGTAACACAAACAGGAGCAGATACTCTTTCTGGTTTTAAAGCATGGGCTTCTAATGGTGGATGGGGAAGCATGAGCCTTGTTTCTAACCCAACGGGAACGTCTGGCACTTTGACAGAATATGCGTCGAGTAATAATGCTGCCGCAAAGCCTGAGTGGAGTCAACCCGCCCACTGGAACTATTATATAAACGTCACCGGCATTCCTACTACATGGACCGATTTCAGTATCTATGCACTAATGGATGGCAATACATGGGTGCCATGGGCGACTGGTCTGAATGCCTTCACATTAGGCGGCAATGTTAACTCCGGCACCGTCGCCCATAGCGTTAACCAGTATACTTCAGCGATTCAAATTGTTAGAAATGGCGAGGCAGTCCCTGAACCAGGCACTGCAGTTTCGTTGTTGGGCGGCCTAGGAATGTTGCTCGGTCTGCGCCGTCGCAGAGCCTAAGTAAATTCTTACTGTCAGAAAATTCAGGGCGGGGATGCTGAAAAGCTCCCCGCCTTTTCTGTGCCAGAAAAGCTTTGGAAGAGTCCACGGAATTGAACCTAAATAGAGACTGTCTCGTTACCTCCCACTCCGATTCACCGGTCGATTCCGAGACCATGGATCCTTCGCTGGTAAGTAGATCATGCGCGAATCCTTGTTTTCAGCTGAGGTATCAGTTGCCGCCTTCAAAATGACTAATGCTGGAAAAGTGCTTGGCAGGTCGGTGCGTATACGAATAGTCAAAAGTAGCAATCGAGCAGCATGATTTTCCTCCATTTTCCCCCATCATACTTCATCTTTTCCAGACCCCCTCACTTCCCGATGTCGGTTCCCTATTCTATATGGGCACCTACAGTGCGATGCGTAAATGAAAGTGAATTTTTTGCACTGAGCCTCAGCCGTGAATCCTCACAAAAACAAACTAGATCCACAAGGCGAACCTGTCGTCATTGAGTCCGCCAAAAAAGTGTCTGATATGAAAACGAAACGCATCACAGGCTGGCGTTTGTGGATTTTCAGGGGGTGTCTTGTCATCCTTCCACTGTTCCTTCTATGTTTTCTGGAGGTCACGCTGCGACTTTGTGGTTACGGCCATCCCACGGCATTTTTTATCCGTAATGGTCCAAAGGATTCCTACCGCACAAATGAAAAGTTTGGCTGGCGATTTTTCACTGAAGCCCTTGCTCGCGAGTCTGTTCCAGCTGTATTGACTACAAAACAGGCTGGAACCATCCGCATTTTTGTTCTCGGGGAGTCAGCGGCGCAAGGTTTCCCGGATCCCGCTTTCAGTTTCGGGAGGATTTTGGAAGTAATGCTGCAAGATCAGTATCCCGGGACACGGTTTGAAATTATCAATGCGGCGATGACGGCCATCAACTCGCATGTGGTCCGGGAAATTGCCCGCGAGTGTGCAGAACACGAGCCCGACATTTTCATCATTTATACAGGTAACAATGAAATCGTCGGGCCCTATGGTCCCGGAACCGTATTTCGAAAATGGTCGCCAAATTTGACCATGATTAAAGGTTCAATTTGGGCAAAATCGCTACGCATTGGTCAACTGCTAGAGGCAGGAATGGCACGGGTGAGCGCGGGAGACCGCGCTCCGACAAAGTGGGAAGGTATGGCCATGTTTTTAAACAAAACTGTTACCCTTGATGACCCTCGATTGGAATCGGTATATGGCAATTTCCGGCAGAATCTTATCGATTTATGCCGCACGGCCCATCGTGCAGGTGCTGCTGTCGTTCTATCCACTGTGGCTGTAAATTTGAAAGACTGTCCACCGCTGGCTTCACTACATAAAGCCAACCTTCCGGAGTCGGATATCAAGAAGTGGGAGACTCTCTATCGGGAGGGAACTGAATTAGAGGCCGCTAACAAGAACACGGAGGCTTTGGAAAAATATCAGATGGCGCTGCAAATCGACGATCGATTTGCGGAGATGCACTTTCGAATGGGAAGAATTTTTGCGGCCCAAGGTAAACTGCCGGAAGCGCAGGAACGGTTTATCCTTGCCCGTGATCTGGATGCGCTTCGCTTTCGTGCCGACAGCCGGATAAATGCCACTATAAGAGAAGTAGCAACAGCATTGAAAACCGAGGGAGTGAATCTCGTGGATAGCGAAAAGTTTTTTTTTGAAAATGGCCTGCCCGGAAAGGAATTGTTTTACGAACACGTTCATCTGAATTTTGACGGGAACTATTTCCTTGCCAGACAAATATTGAACAAAGTGTCTGAAGCCCTCCCAAAACTCACCAGACACCACACCGAGGCGCTATCGAGACAACAGTGTGCTGAAAAGCTCGCCTTTACCGCGCTTGAAGAGTCCAAAATGTGGGAAGATATGTTTAAGGGTGTCACATCCAAACCACCATTCACATTCCAGTTCGACCATTCCGCCCGTCTTGAAGAAGAGACTGAACACTTGAAAAGCCTTCTAGAGAAGGCGGCGAATCCGAAAGTCCTGCGTGATGCAAAGGGCACATACGATGCGGCATTGGCAAGAGCGCCGGACGACTGGCAACTGCATGGCGGATATGCCAACCTAGCCATGAAGTGCGGGCGACCCGATGTTGCCGCTCAGCACAGGAAAATGATCGTGGATCTGTTTCCATGGGATGCACGGGAGCACAACGATCTTGGTATGGCGCTGGCGGACGAAAACAAAACAGAAGAAGCTATTGCACAGTATCAGGAAGCAATCCGCCTTAAGCCAAATTTTCCAGAGGCAATCAACAACCTTGGGAACGCAATGGCAAAACAAGGCAAGCCCGAAGAAGCATTGACTTATTTCCGAGAGGCAATCCGGCGTAACCCCGATTATCCGAATGCCCATTTCAACATGGCAGTGACATTAGCCGGTCAAATCCGCAATGAGGAAGCCATTACGGCTTATCGTGAAGCATTGCGACTCAACCCAGACTATCTGGAAGCACACCATAATATGGGGAACGCACTGCTGAATCTGGGTTTCGCTGAGGAAGCCATTGCTCATTACAATGAGGCCCTGCGTATCATGCCTCAAAATCCAAAAGCCCGCATCAATCTGGCAGTGGCATTTACAAGACAAGGGCGTAATGAGAAAGCCATTGCGCAATACAAGGAGATATTGCTCCTTAGCCCAAATTCTCCAGAGGCACACAATAATTTGGGGAATGCGCTCTTGAAACAAGGGCGAGCCGACGAGGCTGTCGCGCAATTTCAAGAGGCGATACGCCTCCTGCCAGCCTACCCTGATGCGCACATGAACCTTGGAAAAGCTTTGCAGCAGTCAGGTAAACTTAGTGAAGCCATAGCGCATTTCGCCGAGCTGTTGCAGGTCATTCCCGCAGTGCCGGAGAATGCCAGTGTCAGGGCGGAATTTATTCAAGCATTGGCTTCAGTGCGTGGAACTCAGGAGTCTATCGAAAAACTCGAGCAGACTTTGCGCATGAATCCCGAGGATGCCGAAGCGCATAATATTCTCGGCAACCTGTATCGGCAATCTGGCCGGACTGCTGACGCAATCGAGCATTTTGAGGTGTCGCTGAAATTGAAACCAAAAAATGCCGCTGCGCGCTTCGACTTGGGTATTACGTTTCAGCAGGCAGGCAGGCTGAACGAAGCGATCCGCAATTATTCGGAGGCTCTAAAGATAAATCCAGATCACATTTTGTCGTTAAACAGGTTGGCCTGGTTGTTCTCAACCAATCCAGAGCAGAGCCTTCGCGACGCTGCCAAGGCAGTTACTCTGGCTGAGCATGCCTGTCTGATCACTGCGCGAAAAGAAGTGAAACCTCTGGACACTCTTGCCGCAGCATATGCAGAGGC
>CAMBOD010000102.1 GCA_945868985.1 Prosthecobacter debontii
TTTGCGGATTCGAGAGCACGCGCGGGAGCAATTTGGAGAGAGTCTCCACGTTGATATCGCACGCAAGCGCCAGAGCAGCCGGGAGCGGATCGCTGCCGTAGGCCTGACTGCGGTAAAAGTCCGCTGCAACTTCGCGCAGCAAGTCGCTCTGATCGGGGAGAAGCTCTGCGTCAAAAGTGCTGCCGCTCTCGAAGGCGTTTTGTTTCAGCGTGCGTTCGCAAAAGCCATGAATCGTGTGAATGGCCGCCTCGTCGAATCCACGAACTGCATTGGTGAGGCGCTCAATGGCTTTTGTCTTTTCAACGCGTGCAAGCAGCGCGGGGAGCAGAGTGTCGTTATCGTCGGGCGGCTTGCCACGGAAAACGGAATCCGCATTTTCCAGACGCTCACGGATTCGCCCGCGCAATTCCGCAGTCGCGGCCTCGGTGTAAGTAGTTACGAGGATTTGGCCCGGCGTAAGATCGTGCTCAATGACGAGGCGCAGATAGATGCCTGCCAGTGCGTAGGTCTTGCCCGTGCCTGCGCTCGCTTCGAGCACCGTGACGCCGTGCGGCAATGAAGTGTTGGCTAAATCGAAGTTCATTCGATGTCGGTGAGGTGTTCGAGGAGCGGTGCAAAAATTACCTCAGCCCATTGCTCGAATGATTCATCGAGGGGTGATGCCTCGTGTCCGAAGAAGAAGGCATTCCAGTCGTCAGCGCTCTCGTAGCGTGTGTAATCGCTGTCACCGCTCCACTTTTCCGCTGCGGAAGCGAGCGGGCGGTCGTCGGCTTTGGCGTAAGCAAGCGCGCACTCGGGGAAGAAGCGCAGTGGTTCGCAGTGTGCCGCGTGGAAAAAACGGAGGATTTCGCGCAGGTGCGAAGTCGCATCAGTGACATTGCGGAATTGATGTTCACTATCCTCGGTGAGGATGAGCGTGTTCGGAGCAATGGAAGCAGGCGCAGAGGCGCACAGAGCGAGGTGCGTCAGCCATGCGCGGAGAAGGTCTCTGGCCTTTAGCTTTGCCGGTCGCGCAAAAATCAGACCGCCGCTGTATGCGCTATTAAGCGTGCCATTGACGCGCCATTCATCCACGGCGAATTCGATGGGAGTCGGCGGCAGTGCAGCGCCGGGCGTGAAGGCGGCAACGCGTTTCGCGAAGGTGCGTGCACGCACTTCCGCGACGCTGAATGTATCAAAACCGGGATACGCGGGAGGAAGTGCACCACTAGCACGGAGGGAGCGTTCGATAGTGCGGGGTGCAGTGCCGGCGAGCGAAGCCAATGCGAGGTCGTTACGCAGGTTGTAGGAGGTGAGAGTGTCGAGTTCGAGCGGCTCTGTATCGGCGGCTTCCATTTCTTCGCCGGGCAGACGGATGTTTTGCACGCGCGCAAAAAACTTTACGGGATGCACGAGACATTGCGTGAGACGATCGAGGGAAAGTTCGCGTGCAATTTCAGGCTCCGGCAACGGCTCAGAGAAAAGTGGGCCTCGCGCATGACGAATGCCTCTCGTGGCAGCGCAGGCGCGTGCATTTTCTGATGAGAACGAGAACAACGGAGCGACGAATGCCTGCTGGCTGAAGGCTTGCAGTGGATGAGTGTGTATGACGAGTTGCGATGGTAAAATATCGTCATGGGTGGTGAATGCCGCGTCGAGGTGCGTGAGGAGTTCTGCGACAAGAGTGCTCGGCGGTAGTGGAGCGTTGTCCTTTGCAGAGAGGCCGACGTGGCTGAGGTGCAGCACGTCGCGCGCAGCGAGAATCGCCTCGATGAAAATCTGGCGGTCATCGTCGCGTGTGCTGCGATCTCCCGGCTTGGGTTCGGCGGCGACGAGATCGAATTTCGGCGCAGTGTCGCGGCGGGGAAATTTATCGCCGTCGAGGCCGAGCAAAGCAATGACTCGGTGAGGAATCGAACGCATGGGCTTCATCGAGCAGAAGGTGACGCGGCCTGAGAGAAAGCCGGTGCCTGCGCGGTCTGTATTCGCGAGCAGGGTGTTCACGTGGGCGCGAATGATTTGCAGGGAGAGTTCGGAAAGTGCGGGCGAGCCGGTCGCTAGTTCTGGATAAGGAATCGCCTGCGCGACATTGGCTGCGATGGCGTCGAGGTGCGAGGCGACTTCGCTGCGCTCGTCGGTAAAATCATCATCGGCAGAGATGAACGTATCGAGCAGCGTGCGAAGGGAGAATGTCCACTCTGCCGCGCCGCGTGGTGTTTCCAGCGAGGCGAGTTGCGAAAAGAGAGTGGTGACGAAATGTGCAAATGCACCGAGCGTTTTTGCAGCAGAGCCTTCGGCGACTGGCTCAGGCAGGATTCCCGCAAAGAGCGTTTCGCCATCACCGGGGAGTGCGAAGCCAAGTAGAAGGCGATCCATTCCACTACGCCACGAATTTTCCGCGAACGCGGGAACGTTGCACGAACCACGATGCGCTGCGTCTTTTCCCCATCGGATACCAGCACGCACGACCCAGTCGCGGATAAGCGGAAGGTCGTTTTCGGCGATATCAAATCGCGCGCGGATTGGTGTGAGTTCGAGCAGCGCGAGCACTTCCGGCGCTGTTAGGCGAGACCCTGCTAGTGCGAGGATGCTGATGAATGCCTGTGCGACGAAATTTTCTCGCGAAGCGGCCCGGTCTGCGATGCTGAAGGGAATGCGCATGCGCTCGGATTCGGGCGTAGAGAATACAGCCTCGATGAATGGCGCGTAGGTTTCCACATCGGGCATCATTACGAGCACGTCGCGTGGAGTGATGCCGCTCTCAAACCACGCGAGCATTTGGTCGTGGAGAATTTCAACTTCGCGCAGTGGAGAGTGGGCGGCGTGAAGTTGAATGCTTTTGTCGGCAGGGGCGAATGACTGCTTTTCCGCTTCGTGCGGTGTGCGGTCGCGCAGTTCGTAGATGTCGCGCTGAATGCAGGCGAGCGCACTGCTGCCAATGGGCGGTAAAAAATAATCACGCTCCTCGGCATTTGTGATTCCCGCGACGGCGTCGAAGAAATCGCGCCCGACTTTTCCGAGCGATGCGAGGAGCGGATGACCTTGCTCACGATGTGCGGCGGCGGCGGGAGATTTCCGGTGAATGCGCGCGATGGTCTTATTTGAAACAATGTCGCCCCAGTATTCGGGCGTTGGTGTGAGCAGGAAAAGATGTGCTTCCGTGTGGCGGGCGGCTTCGGTGAGCGCATTTAGAAAGAACGGGCCGAGCGATGCGGCTCCGAAGATGGAAAAGCGTTGAGGAAGTTTGTCAGCGCACGTTGCGACGCGGCTGCAAAATCGCTCGGCGAGCATCGGTGCGTGGACTTCATCTCGGGCGATTTCACGCCAGAGGATCGGCTGCCAGTCGCTGCCGACACCTCGCTGCCAGTCGAGAATCATTTGTGGGCGATAGGCGATGTAGCGATCCATCACGCGTGCGATTTGTCCGGCGAGTTGAAATGTTTTCAGCTCGCGACTTTCACCCTCCACGTAAGCGGCGAGCTGTGCGAATTCCGGCCTTGTAAGGAGCGACGGGAGCACGGCGAGGACGCGCCACGGAAGGACTTCGCGATCAAAGACGGCGCTCGGTTTTGAGTCCGGCAGCACAGCGGCGAAAAGTTGTGAGACAAAGCCGCCTGGAAAGTGAAAGGCGATGTTCGCAGCCACGCCGAGCCGTTCAGCGAGTGCGAAGCTCAGCCAGCGTTTCATGCCGAGCGACTGAACGATGATCGGTTCCGCCACGAGCGGTGGCAGCGGATTTGCGCGCTGCACTCCGGCGAGTGCGTCAGCGAGGGAGGTGAGGGTGTTTCCTCGATGGATGGTCAGCGCCATGCGCAGCGATGAAGGCTAGAACCACTTTTTCCTTTTGAAAAAGATGATCTGGCAGACGGAGATGACGGCCATGATGGCGATGACAGTGAGGTAGCCGTATTTCCAATGAATCTCGGGCATGTTCATAGGTGCGGGGGAGCCGTCTGCGGACGTGTTTTGGAAATTCATGCCGTAGAGCCCGACGATGAATGTGAGAGGGATGAAGATGGACGACATCACGGTGAGCACGCGCATGGTTTCATTCGTGCGCAGGCTCACGCTGCTGAGGTAAAGTTCGACGAGGCCGTTGGTGGCGTCGCGATAGGACTCGATGAGATCCATGATTTGCACGGTGTGGTCGTAGAGGTCGCGGAGGAAAACCTTCGTCTCCGCCTGCACAATCGTGCTGTCGCTGTGCAGAAGGGCGCTGACGACATCACGCTCGGGCCACACGAAGCGCCGGAGCTGCATGAGCGAGCGCTTTAATCCGTGGAGTTGTGTGACAGTGTTTTTACCCGGTTTTTCCAGAACGTCTTCTTCGATCTCTTCGAGCGCTTCGCCGACTTTTTCCAATACGGGAAAACAATGATCTACGATGGAGTCGAGCAGCGCATAGGCGAGATAGTCCGCGCCGAGTTTACGAATGTAGCCGCCTCCGCCGCGGATGCGCTCGCGGACTGGTGTGAAAACATCCTCACTGTCGTCCTCCTGGATGCTGATGAGGAGATTGTGGCCGATGAAAATGCTGACCTGTTCTCCGCAGAGGCAGCTTTCCTTGTCGTGGTAGATCATCTGCGCGATGACGAAAAGATGAGCGCCGAAGGATTCGAGTTTCGGGCGCTGACCGAGATTGAGCACGTCCTCAAGTGCGAGCGGGTGGAGTCCGTATTTTTCTCCGAGGACTTTGAGTGCATTAACGTCGGCAAGTCCGTTCATTTCGATCCAGAGGATTTTTCCGTCGTCCGCTGGAAGCGGGAGATCAGCGACGCCGGATGCTTTACGCTCGGTGACACCTGCCTCGCTGTATTCGGTGACGTGGAAAACTGGTTGTTGCGCCTCGGGTGGAGGCGTGTTCAGCGTCGCGGGAGCGCTGCCGGGACGGGAGTATCTTCGTTTGAACATTGGTGTGCTTTAGCGTCCGGACGCGTGATGTGCGAGCGCACAGTTGTGAAAGATTCCACAAAAAGCAGGCCGGGCTTCCCGTCCGCGCAGTGCTGTGAGTAAGTTCAAAACATGAGCGAAGAGAACCAAACACCGCAGGGACTGGAAGTGCGCACGTATTTCGTCCGCGAACGCAATGCGCTCGTGGCGCGGGCGGATTTCGGCGAGATGTATGTGGATTACTATTTGCACCAAAGCACTCTCGGGCACCGTCCTGCGCCGGGGCCGGATGCGATGCTGAAGGATGCGCTCGCCGCGCTCACGCTGCACTGCGCATCACGTCCGTGGAATGAGACGACGGCATGGACGATCCATTTCGCCGACCCGCTCGTGAATTTATTCGTCACCGGCGACAACACTCGCGGCGCGGTCGTCGGCCAGCTTTTCACGGATAATGTGAAGCGCGACGGGCGCAGTGTTTTCATCAGCGATGTGCTGCGCGGCACGGGGCAGCCACGACGGAGCATCGTGGAATTGCAGGACGCGGACGTTTTTCACGCGGTCGAGCGATACTACGAGCAAAGTGAGCAGTCGCCTGCGCGGCTCTTCCGGCATGGCGATGAGGATTTTGTGATGGTGAGTGCGCACCCGGATTGCGACCTCGCGTGGTTCGAGGCGCTGGACGAAGAGGCGATTCGCACGATGGATCAAAAGGAGCAACTCAGCCTGCTGGAGAAGCGTTTTTACCGATGGGACTGCGGCTGCAACGAACAGCGCATGATGCAAGTGCTCGCCCCCACTTTCCGGCAGGAACCGGCGGATTTGTTTGGCCCCGATGAAGTCCTGCGCATGAGCTGCCCGCGCTGCGGTGCGTGGTATGCGATCACGCGCGAGGCGATGGAAGCTTACGTGAAATGACGATGGATTCTGACTACGAGGCGCGCTTTGGTGGTGTCGGGCGTCTTTTTGGAAAGAAGGGACTGGAACGGCTGCGCGCAGCGCATGTGTGCGTCATCGGCGTCGGCGGTGTCGGCGCGTGGACGGTCGAGGCGCT
Organism: Prosthecobacter debontii; assembly: GCA_945868985.1. Classification (GTDB taxonomy): domain Bacteria; phylum Verrucomicrobiota; class Verrucomicrobiia; order Chthoniobacterales; family Chthoniobacteraceae; genus SXWH01. Next base: position 5,924 of record CAMBOD010000102.1, read on the forward strand.
TGCTCGCTCAGGCATCGGCGCTCTCACGCTCGTGGATGCAGACGACGTGTGCGTGACGAACACCAACCGCCAGCTCCCCGCGCTCGATGGAAATGTCGGGCGTCCCAAAGTCGCCGTCCTCGCCGAACGCGTGCGCCTCATCGCACCGGAATGTCGTGTCGTGGAAGTGATGGAGTTTTACACCCGCACCAACGCCGCCGAACTGATCGCCCCCGCGTTCGACTTCGTCGTGGACGCCGTGGATCGCATGAGCACCAAAGCGCACCTCATCCACACCTGCCGCACTCTTGGGCGCAACGTGATCACGTGCGGCGCGGCGGGCGGCAAGCGCGATGCGACCATGGTGCGCGCATCGGATCTCGGCCTCGCGGGAAAAGACGAACTCCTCCGCCAGGTCCGCCGCGAACTCCGCCGCGAGCACGGCTGGCCGCAGGGCACCTCGAAGATACCATCGCCGATGGGCGTCCCGTGCGTCTTTTCGCCCGAAGCCCCCGTCTTTCCCCAGCCCGACGGCACATGCAGCCCCGAGCCCGCGCCCGGCGAAAGTCTGCGAATGGACTGCGCCAGCGGCTACGGCGCAGCGGCCTTCGTCACCGGCGTCTTCGGCTTCATCGCAGCGGGGGAAGTCGTGAGGAGACTGGCCGATGTTTCAGCACAAGCTTGAAGGTGGCTTCACTTCCTGCGGTTTTCGGGGAGGCAGAAGGCGGCTTTGATTTGGTTGATGTGGGGCTCTTTGCTGTCGCCGATGATGATTTCGATGATGTCGGAGCGGTAGCAGACGTCCTGTCGGTCGAGCAGGCGATTTCCACGGCGAGCAGCGCGAGCAATAACAGCAACACAGTCGCAGGCGAGGCGAAGCGTGACTACGAAGACGCGATGGACGCCGCGCGCTCGCGCCTCTCCGGCCTGCGCGACGAACTCACCCAGCTCATCGCGCCGGATGACGACCGCTGGTATGCGTTCGGATTTGAAAAACCGAGCAACCCCGAGACGCCCGAAGTGCCCGAAAACGTCACCGGCGTCCCCGGCACGGGCGGGATGCTGTTTGTGGATTTCGACGACGCGCGCCGGGCCACTCACTATCGGACCAAAGTGTTCAACGTGGCGACGAGCACGCTCTTTATGAAACGCATCACGCACGACAGCGAAATCACCCTCCAAACCCTGCCCGTGAACACGCCCCTGCGCATCGAAATCACCGCCATCAACCCCACCGGCGAAAGCCAGCCCGCCACCCTGCTCATCACGCTCACGTAGGAAGCCCGCAAAAAAACCTCCTCGCCAAACCCCCGCCCGCTACACGACAACTCCATCGCAACCGATGACTCCTACCCCGCCCATTTCCAGAAGCCCCCGCAAATTTTCCACCCACCCCGCTATGCGACTACGGATGTTTTTCCAGTCGTGTAATAACAAGTTCGGCGATGCTCGCGCACACTGAGTAATGACGCC
>CAMBOD010000103.1 GCA_945868985.1 Prosthecobacter debontii
CCCACGAAGTGCCCGGACTGCAAGGACCCCGGCATCAAATACAGCGGCACCGGCACCGAGAAGGTGGAGGATGCGGTGGCGAAGTTTTTTCCGAAGGCCATCGTGCGCCGCATGGACGCCGACGCGATGCAGCGGCGCGAGGCCTACCGCGAGACGCTTGATGCGTTTCGCACGGGGAAAATAGACATCCTTGTCGGCACTCAGATGATCGCGAAGGGGCTGCATTTTCCGAACGTGACGCTCGTCGGAATCGTGAACGCCGACATGGGCCTCCACCTGCCGGATTTCCGCGCGAGCGAGCGGACGTTTCAGCTTCTCACGCAAGTCGCGGGACGTGCCGGACGCGGCGATGTGGAAGGCGAGGTCGTCGTGCAGAGCTACACGCCGTTTCATCCGGCGATTCAGTTTGCGCGGCATCACGATTTCATCGGCTTTTACGATCAAGAGATCGAGTGGCGCGAAAAAATGGAACAGCCGCCGTTCACGCATTTCGTGCTCATCACCGTGCGCTCGCCACACCAGCAGCGCGCGCAACTTTCCATCGAGACGCTGCACCGGCGCTTGAAGGAAGTGCTGCCGAAGGGCGTCACGCTCGGCGAACCCTCCCCCGCTCCGCTGGAGAAATCACACGGCAACTTCCGCTTTCACCTCGCACTGCGCACACGCGCCGTGCTGAAGCTGAGTCGCGCATTGCGCAGCGTGCTGGATAAACTGACGTGGCCCGATGACGTCTTCGTCGTGGTGGACGTGGACGCGCACCACTTGCTGTGATCTGACGTGCGCAAGTTTCCCAGCTTGTTTTCATGCGGATGGCAATTAGCCTCCAGCCATGATGTTTCCGATTACCGCCTACATTGAAGCCGCGATGGGACTGGCGCGTTACGACAAACTGGAAGACGGATCATTCGCGGGCGAAATCCCAAAGCTCAAGGGTGTGGCAGCGTTCGGCCAGACTTTGCGCAAATGCGAAAGTGAACTGCGTTCGACGTTGGAGGATTGGATTCTTGTCGGGCTGCGACTCGGTCAGAAATTGCCCGTGCTTGCCGGAATTGATTTGAACAAGGTTCAGCATGGCCGTCTGGCGACCGCTTAAACGGCGCGAGTTTGTCCGCAGACTCCGCGCGCTCGGCTTTGAGGGGCCGATTTCAGGCACGCGCCATCAATTCATGCTTTTCGGCCAGCATCGCCAGACGATTCCCACCAATTCGGAATACTCCGTGCCGCAAGTCAGAATGTTGCTGCGTCAGGCAGCATCCATCCTCGGACGTTCGGTTTCCTTGGACGAATGGGATACTTTGTAAAGTAGCTCCGCGGCTTTTAAATCCCTACGCCGGAATAACCGCCTGCTCGTCGCCTCGCTTGACTTCGGTGCGAAGGTCGCGGCCACCGCGCTTGCTCCACCAGAGGACGACGGGCGCTGCGATGAAGATGGACGAATATGTGCCCACGAGAATGCCGATGAGCATCGTAAGGGCGAAGTCTCCAAGCACCGGACCGCCGAAGAAGTAGAGAATGATGGTGGTGATGAACGTGATGCCGCCCGTGAGGATCGTGCGGCTCAGAGTCTCGTTGATGCTCGCATTCATGATCTGCGTGATGCTTCCGGCACGCCCATTCTTGATTCCCTCGCGGATGCGGTCGAAGACGACGATCGTGTCGTTCACCGAGTAGCCCGCGATGGTGAGGATCGCGCCGACGATCACGAGCGAAAGCTCGCGACCAAGCAACGAAAAGACGCCAATGGTAATGATGACGTCGTGCAGGAGCACCACGAGTGCTCCGATTGCAAAGGACAACTCGAAGCGCAAGGTGACATAGATGAGAATGCCCACCATGCCGAGCGCCAGCGCGACGATTGAAGAGCGTGCGAGTTCCTTGCCGACGAGGCCACCCACCTTGTCCACACCGCTCGTCTCGAACTTCGCCTCGGGAAACTTTGCGATGAGTTCCGGGGCGATCTTCTCGGCTGAGTTTTCCCTTTCGCGGATGACTAGAAACTCGGCAGCGGCAGATTTCTCGATTTGCACCGAGGCGTCGGTGAATCCGATCTCCTTGATGACTGCGCGCACCTTTTCGAGCGATGGCTGGTCACCACGGGCCTGCATGGTGAGGCGGTCGCCTCCACGGAAATCTACGCCGAAATTCTTCTCCCCGCGCATCGCAAAGATGCCGAGCGACGCCAGAATGATGATGACCGATCCGGCAATTGCGATTTTTCGCCTGCCCATGAAATCGAAACGCGTCGCCGGGATGAGATCCACCATGGTGATGCGTTTGATAAAGCCCTTTTCCAAGCCCCACGCGAAGAGGTTCCGCGTGACGATGAGGGCGCTGAACAACGACGCGATGACGCCGATGATGAGCGAAACCGCGAAGCCACGGACCGGCCCGCTCGCCTGCCAGAACAAAATTCCTGCCGTGATGAGCGTGGTAATGTTCGAGTCAATAATCGCGGAAAACGCCTTGTCGTAGGCGGCCTCCAAAGCAGCCTTCAGGCTCTTGCCAGCGGCCTGTTCTTCACGGAGTCGTTCGTAGATGAGCACGTTGGCGTCAATGGCCATGCCGAGTGTGAGCAGGATGCCCGCGATGCCGGGCAGTGTGAGCACCGCGCCGAACATTCCCATGGCACCAAAGAGCATCAGCCCAAAGACGATCAGCGCTACGTTTGCGACGATCCCGGCGAAGCGATAGTAGAGCAGCGTCAGGACGAGCGTAAGAATGACACCAAGTTTTCCCGCAAGGATGCCGCTCTGAATGGCATCCTGACCGAGAGAAGCAGATGTGTTGCTCTTGGAGAGAATCTCGACCGGGTTTGCAAGCGGGTTAAGTAATGCGCTCGCAACGCTGCGGGCCTCCTCTTCGTCGCGATCTCCGGTGATTACGGCGCTGCCGCCAGAGATGCCGCCTTTATCCATCGCCTCATCAGAAAGCCCCGCAGCTTGAATGACCACCTTGTCCAGCATGATGGCAAAGCGCTCGCGCTGCCGTTTGTTCTGCGCCATGCGCTGGGTGACTTTGGTAAAAAGCTCTTCGCCTTCGCTATTGAATGCGAGGTGAATGTCCCACCCGCCCATATTGCCTATCATCACACCGGCTCCGCTGATTTTGTCGCCGGAAATTTCCACTTTCTTGCCAACGATGATCTTATCCACGACCGGCTTGCCTTTTTCCTTGTGGTGGTATTCCACCACCTCGTATGCGGGATCGAGAATGGAGGTCTTTGCCTCGACCTCCCTCAGCAGCATTTCGCTGTTGGGATGCACCATTCGAAATTCCAGCTTCGCAACTTTCTTGAGTGTGTTCTCCCAGCGTTGCGCGTCCTCGGGGCCAACTCCGGGAAGCTCGATGATGATACGATCTGGCTGACGCGGTTGTATGACCGGTTCACCGATACCGCCCGCATCAACGCGCTTGCGGAATGTTTCAATCGCACGATCGAGCGCATCCGGACTGAAGGCGCGCTCCTTTCCGTCCGGCCCGATTTCGGGCTTGAGTTGCAGGTCAAATTTGAGGCCGCCGCGCAGGTCAATACCCTGCCCGATCTTTCCACGCACAGTCCGTTTGCCATCCGCGTCAAACTGATCGAACGCCGGCACAAAAGAAACGACGGCGAGATAGGTCATCATCACCGTGAGCACCGTCCCGCTGATACGCTTCACTCGCTCCGAGAGAGAAGAGAGATACCAGATGAATAAAATGAGCAGCGCAAATCCGATGGTGAACAGCGCCCACGGTTCGAGCGTCATAAAACCAATTGGGAGTGATGAGAGAGACATGAGAGTGTTGGCTTAGGCTTCTTTGACTTCCTTGGGGAGCACGATGGTGACGGCGGATTTGTCCACAGTGAGTTTCACATTGTCATCCACCTTGAGGATGAAAGTGGAGCCGTCTTTAACGTTGGAAATGACGCCGTGGATGCCACCGATGGTGACGACCTTGTCGCCAGTCTTGAGCCCCGCAATTTTGGCGGCGAGTTCCTTCTGCTTCTTCTGCTGCGGGCGAATCATCAGCACCCACATGACGACCATGATGGCGCCAAACCAAATGAGCGTGCCGCTCATGTCGGGTGCAGGCTGGGCAGGGGCAGCGGGCGCAGTGGCTTGAGCGATGAAAGTAAGAAGAGCAGTAGGCATGGTTTAGAAAAAGGGCGCGCAGGCTATGCGGCGAAGCCCGTTTGTCCAAGGTTTTCCTCTGTGCGCGTCACGGCTCCATCGAAACCACGGGCCCACAGAGCCATTTCCCTCCTTTTTAAAATGGAAAACCAGCCTGCCTCAGACCTACGCGATGCGCCCGTCGTGGATTTCCAGCATCCGGTCGCCGCGCTTGGCGAGTTGCGTGTCGTGGGTGACGACGATGAGCGTCCTGCCTTCGGATTTCACAAGCTCCAGCAGCAGTTCCACGATGGTGCCGCCGGTTTTTGAATCGAGGTTGCCGGTCGGTTCGTCGGCGAAAATCACGCGCGGATTGTTGATGAGCGCCCTCGCGATGGCCGCGCGCTGCTGCTCGCCGCCGCTGAGTTCACTCGGCAAATGCTGGAGCCGGTCGCCGAGTCCCACGCGGACGAGCGCGGCTTCGGCGGCAGCTCGGTCGGGCTTTCCGCCGATCATCGCGGGGAGCATCACGTTTTCGAGCGCGGTGAGTTCCGGGAGCAGGTGGTAGGCTTGAAAGACGAAGCCGAACGCGGTGTTGCGCACCTTCGCCAGCGCGGCCTCGCTCTGTGTGTAGAGGCTCTGGTTTTCGTAAAAGACCTCGCCGCTTTCGGGGCGCTCCAGCCCAGCGAGTGTGTAGAGCAGCGTGCTTTTTCCCGCGCCGCTCGCGCCGCAGAGGAAGACGGATTCGCCCGCCGCGATTTCGAGTGTGATGCCGCGTAGCACTTCGATGGTGCGTTTGCCCATGAGAAAGGAACGGCGAAGGTCGCGAGCGGAAATGTGGGCTGTCATACGAAGGGCGTGGACGCTAGCGGCCCGACCCGCGCCGGGCAACTACGGCGTGAGGCAAGTCACTTTTAACTACAGAGAGCACGGAGGACACGGAGAGCCTTGGAATAAAATTGGAAGGCAGGAAGATGATGATTGTCTGCACCGATGTAGCTGCCTCTGCCCCTTCATCCCACTCTCACCCGATGCTCTCTGGTAGTGGCGCTGGCGTGACGAAATGGACAAGATGAACGCAGCCACCAATCAACATTCCCGCCCTTCGGCCTTCCAAATTTCCACTAAAAATCCTCCGTGTCCTCTGTGCTCTCTGTAGTTAAAATCGCGGCACCCAAATAAGAGCTTTTCTAAGTTTCCGCGTTCTTCTCGTATATCCCGCCTCTATGAATCGCATCCTCACCATCCTCTCCGCATCCATCGCCACCGTCGCTTTTGCCGACGACAAACCCGCGAAACCGCTCGGCTACCAAGACACCCCCATCATCCCCGGCACCAAATGGCACGTCCATGACGGCGAGCGCCCGCAGCCCAAAGTCGTCACGCCCGGCGAGCCGAGCACGCAGGCCAAAGTGGGCACCGCGCCCAGCGATGCAGTCGTCCTTTTCGACGGCAAGGACGTGAGCAAATGGCGCAAGGGGAAAGACCAGGACGCCACGTGGAAAGTCGAGAACGGCTACATGGAAGTCCGCGGCGGCGACATCACGACCCGCGAAGAATTCGGCCCCGACGTCCAGTTGCACCTCGAATTCGCCACCCCGCCCGCCTCCGGCAACGGCCAGGGCCGCGGCAACAGCGGTTGCTTCCTCTTCGGTCGCTACGAAATCCAAATCCTCGATAGCTACCAAAACCCCACCTACCCCGACGGCCAAGCCACCGCCATCTACGGCCAGACGCCCCCGCTCGTGAACGCCTCCCTCAAACCCGGCGAATGGCAGACCTACGACATCATCTTTGAAGGCCCGCGCTTCAACGAAGACGGCACCGTCGCCAAACCCGCCGTCGCCACCGTCCTCCACAACGGCGTGCTCACGCAAAACCACACCGTCCTCCTCGGCGACACCCCGCACCGCACCGTCGGTAAATACAACAAGCACGGCGAAAAAGGCCCCATCAAACTCCAAGACCACGGCAACCCCATGCGCTTCCGCAACCTCTGGATCCGCGAACTCAAACCCGTGGACTCGCAGTAACCAACCACTTCATCCCGAGAAAGGAGCGGCGGCTAAAAACCTCCGCTCCTTTTTCTTTTGATAGGAATGGCCATCCAGCACAGCTCACAGCAGCTAGTCATTCCTCAACAGGTGCTTCATGGTTTGTTTTGGTATTGGAGCGAATCGCTGCAAGAGCAAACGCAACGACGAAGGAAACAACATAGAACCACATCGGGTTCGTAGGAGGCTTTCTCGGCGGGAATGATGGCAATTGCCCGCCGAGTGGAACGATAACCATGCCTATCAAGGCTCTGGCTGCGTTCTGACAGGCATCGCCTATTGCTTCAGGCACTTGGAAGCCTATATGGAATGTGATGGCGAAGATGATTGCGGGTATGTGCCAGTAACGCGGTGCCGTCAGTGCTAGTAAAGCGATGGGGAAGGCGCACCAGAGGAACTGAGGGAACTGAGCTGCGGAATCTGCGGAAGATGAAGAATTCAAACCACAGTAGTAGCCTCCAAACATTGCCGGCAGAGCGCATAGAACGGTGAAGAGCCAGCGTTTCTCCTCGGTATTCATTCGAGGCTCGGAGATCATGACCTAGAAAACATTTGCTATGGAGGTGCCTGCCGAGACGCCTAATTTTATTGAATCGCAGGGGAGTTGGCAGGGGCGGAATGCGGTTGGCATGGCAGAGGGATGGGAGCGTGCCGGGGTATCTTTAGCAAATCGAAAGTAGGTCGGTGCGCTGAGAATAGCCCAGCCATTCATGGCTGGGGAAAAGCGACCCGATTGAGCCATAGTCCCGGCAGGGACGGCGGGACGGTTCTTTCGTCCCTTGGGGGACTCATTGGCATGAGTGGGCGGGGTTCCCAGCACTGAAGTGCTGGGCTATCTTCAAGGCACCCCGATTTTCGCCGGAAGGTGTGGTTCGAGCGCACGGAAGGTGGGGTTAGGCTGAGCGGAAGGTGTGGTTCGGATGAGCTTTGGTGCCACTAACGAAGGACGGAGGGTGGCTCTCGGACGGGCGGAGGGTGGCCCTCGGATGAGCGGAGGGGGGCCTTCGGACGGGCGGAGGGTGGCTCTCGGATGAGCGGAGGGTGGCCCTCGGATGAGCGGAGGGTGGCCCTCGGATGAGCGGAGGGCGGCCTTCGGACGGGCGGAGGGTGGCTCTCGGACGGGCGGAGGGTGGCCTTCGGATGAGCGGAGGGGGGCCTTCGGACGGGCGGAGGGTGGCCTTC
>CAMBOD010000104.1 GCA_945868985.1 Prosthecobacter debontii
GGACAGGGGTTCATCGCGGCGACGAGCATGAATTCGGCAGGGAAAGTCATCGTGCCGGCGGCGCGGGAGACGGTGACGCGTCCGTCTTCGAGCGGCTGGCGGAGGACTTCGAGCGTGGTGCGTTTGAACTCGGGCAGCTCGTCGAGAAAAAGCACACCGTGGTGCGCGATGCTGATTTCGCCGGGACTGGGGTTCATGCCGCCGCCGAGCAAGCCGACATCGGAAACAGTGTGATGTGGCGAACGAAAAGGACGCGTGGCGACGAATGATTGATCGAGCAGCAGTCCGCAGATGCTGTGGATTTTCGTGGTCTCGATGGCTTCCTCCATCGTCATCGGCGGCAGGATGGTGGGGACGCGCTTACTGATCATGCTTTTGCCGGAGCCGGGCGGGCCGATGAGCAGCAAGCCGTGTCCGCCGCTCGCGGCGATCTCGATGGCGCGTTTGACGTGGTGCTGTCCTCGCACGTCGGAAAAATCTACGTCGTAACTTTGGTGGCGTGCAAAAAACTCGGTGAGGTTTTCGCGCACGGGCGTGAGCGTTTTTTCCCCGGTGAAAAACATGAAGCACTCGCGCAGATTGTTCACGCCATAGACTTCGATGCCCTCGACCATCGCCGCCTCGCGGGCGTTCGCTGCGGGGACGACGACTTTTTTTCTGCCCTGCCTCCGGGCTTCGAGTGCGACGGGAAGCACGCCGCGCACGGGCCGCACCGCGCCATCGAGCGCTAGTTCGCCGACGAAGCAAAACTCCTCCGTGTTTTGCAGTTTCACGCCCTGCACGCAGGCGAGCATCCCAAGTGCGATGGGGAGATCAAAACTGGGGCCTTCCTTTTTTACATCGGCGGGCGCGAGGTTCACGGTGACGTGGCCGGTGGGCCAGCGGTAGCCGCTGTTTGCGATGGAGGTTTTCACGCGGTCACGCGCTTCTTTCACGGCGACATCGGGCAGGCCGACGATAACGATCACATCCTTGTCGCCACCGCCCATGGCGCTGACTTCCACTTCGAGATCGAAGGCATCCACGCCGGACACCGCTGCGGAGAACACTTTTGCGAGCATGGCGATGGAGCGTGGCAGGGAGCGGCGAAGTGGGCAAGCAATGTGGTGCTGCGGAATGGCGTGATTATCGGGATTGGCAGGATTCACGGGAATCGGCGATAATCTCCGCCATGCCCGGTTACTCCGATTTCATCGAGCGTCTGCTTCTCAATCCTGACTTGTTTCGCAAGCTCACGCCGACTGAGCCCGTGGGCTGGGAATGGCCGGGGAAAATCCGCGACGCGGTGGATTCAGTTCTGTCGGGCGGCGCGACGATCTCGGATGCGCGTATTTTCGCGCTCGTGCGCGGCGGGCTGTTTTACGCAGTGGACGATCTCGATTCCGCACACCGGATTTTTCAAGACGAGCCGGGTGATCTCGGCAGCTACTGGCATGGGATGCTGCACCGCCGCGAAGGTGATTTCGACAATGCGCGCTATTGGTTCCGTCGCTCGGGGATGCTGCCTTGTTTTCCCAAGATGCACGATGCTGCGCGTGAATACTCGCCGACGATGGCGAAGCAGACGACGTGGGATGCGTATCTTTTCACGGGCACGTGCGAACAGGTGAAATTCGGTGCGGAGGAATTGCTGCCCGAGTGCGTGGCGCTCCAGCGCGCCGAGTTTGAAGTGCTACTCAATTACTGCTGGCGGCAGAGTGTGGTCTGACGCTGTCGCAACCCCATCAATGAATTTTAGCGCGCGCTTCCCATCCGGCATCCGCACCATTTACAAGGAAAGCGCACCATGGGCCTGACCACCCAGACATACGACATCATCACCCGCCTCGCGGTCGGGAACGGCGCGATTGTGTATCGTGCAGTCGTGAAGGATACGATGCGGCAGGTCGCGCTGAAGCTCCTCACGCAGGAGGGTAATGTGGATCACCGCTTCGATCTGGCCGCCCTTTTCACCGACGAGGCGTGGCTGCGTTCGATTGATGGCACGCATGTTTGTCGTCTGCTCACTGCCTTCTCCGACGACGACGGCCCAGTGCTCGCGTATGAATACGCGCCGGGAATGAACGGCGCGGAACTCCCGCTCCAGAAACCACTCGACGCCACACAGGCTCTCGATGTCGCCGCGCAACTCATCAGCGCGCTCCGCAGCGGTGAACGCCAGCGTTGCCCGCATGGCGATCTCAAGCCGTCGAATATCATCTTCGTGGATTTGCCCGGCGGTCGTCCCTACGTGTTTGTGCTCGATTGGGGGCTCGCTGCGTATCGGCAGACAACGCCGGATGACTCGTTGCACTTCCTTGCGCCGGAGATGCTCGTGGGCGATCCACCATCGCACCGGGCGGATCTTTTTTCCGCAGGAACTGTGCTCTTTTATCTCTACACGGGAAAGCTGCTCGTTGCCGGAACGGATCGGCTGCAAATCTTGAATGAATGGCAGAATATCCGCCCCGCAGTGCTCGCTGAGTTGAGGCCCGACCTTTCGGAAAAACTCGTCGAGTGGGTGTGTAGCCTTCTCGCGCTTGATCCTACGCAAAGGCCCGCTTCCGCTGTTGAGGCCGGCGCAGCCCTTGCTCAACTCGGCCCGCCGCCGCCGATGGTGCCGCCGGAAGTCATCCGCCCACGCCCGGTGCCAAAACCAGCGCCAGTTCCGGTGCCGCCGCCCGCTTCGGCGGTTCACAAGCCTTCGTCTTTTGTTCCGCCGCCGATTGCATCCGGTATCCGTGCGCCCGTTGTGCGGGGTGATCATACCACGCCCGTGCCGCGCATTCCGCCGGTCATCCAAAAGCCGAGCGCACTGCCGACGATTTTGATCTACGCCATGCTGGTCATCGTTGTAGTCGGCGGGATGTGGTGGGCGCTCTCACGGAAAGCGGACACTCCAGCACAAGAGCCCGTAGAGGAAAATATCCGCGCCACTCCGCGTCCTCCGTCTCAATCGGTGCCGCAATCTCCAGCGCCAGTTTCAGCGCCGGTGAAAGCTGCAGTTCCAGCGCCTGCACCCATCGTGCTGAAGAACATTGGCCCAATCATCGCCGAGGAATCTTTCACTTACCGGGATGGACAAAACATCAAAGGAAAGGGCGGAGGCAAAGGCTGGGGTGCCCCTTGGCAGGGCCTCGAAGGCAAAATCGAAAGCGGCTCGCTTTCCTACCTCAATCTGCCGGCAAGCGGCGGCACACTCTCCATCTTGGGACAAGGGCCGCCGATTGTGCTCACGCGGCCCATCGGCCCATTTGCGCGTTTCATTCCCGATCCGGGAAAAGGCGGACACTGGTATATGGGCCTGATCATTCACCACATGAGCAGTTCACCTGCGCCGGGCGGCGAGATATTGATCAACCCGATCAGCCTCGGAGACGTGAACAATCTCGTCCACATTTCCGTGGGAGAAAAAAGCGGCGCATTGCAAGTCGGCCTCAACGACGACGCGCACAAAGTCGAATTACCACAGGACGGCAAGCCTCTCTACCTCATCCTCCGCATTGATTTGAAAAACCCGCAGCTCGGCAAATACGACATCAAGGGAACGCTCTGGATCAACCCCGATCTCGGTTCAGCAAAGCCCGACAAAACCGGTCAGAGGCTCGAAGTGGAATTGAAAAGCCAGAGCATCCCTCAACAATTCGGCCTGCACGTGCGAAAGAAAATCGGTAAGAGCGAAACCCGAATTGACGATGTGCGTTTCGCCCATCGCATGTCCGACATGGTTTTCAAAGCGGTCAACGAGGAAGAGGAAATCGGACCGTAGTAAGTCGAAAAAACGCGTGTGAGACACAGCAGTGATGAAGAGATACCATTGTCCGCGAATCTGTGGCTGATGGCGTCAGTAACTCAGGCTTTCTTCAAATAAGACGTTCGGGGTTAAGAAGGAAAAATATTGAGTGATGTTTCAGTCCAAAAAAAGTGCGGCTCCCCGCAGCCGAAAGGCTAACGGAGAGCCGCTGTTCCCCCCAGAACACTTATAAAATTTCGCATCCGTTCCCGAACGCTGGGTGGATAATAGATAACTTGGAGAAACCTGCAATATCTATTTTAAGTTTTCTTGGTGGGGCGCTTGGCTTTGAGCCTTTTGCTCATTGGATAAGTCAATTTTTTCAAAAGACTGCACCCACATCGCCACTCCAAAGACGATAATCACGCTGGCGAAAATACGGGTCAGCGTCACGTCGCGGAATTCTTTCAGCCAATCCGCCGCGAACCATCCCACGATAGCACCGGCGATGCCGGCAGATAGCGCGACGTCCCAGCGGATGAGACCGTTACCGTGGTTTTTCATGCTCGTGGCAATCGCGGTGAAAACGATTGCGGCTAGAGAGGTGGCAACGGCTGTCTTCTGTCCCAACTTTAAAAGGAAAACGAATGCGGGCACCATAACCACGCCACCACCCACCCCGCAAAGGGCTGCGACGACGCCGCCGACGGCACCGATGAGAATGGCGATGAGAGTATTCATAATGCGTGGTGATCGCCGATGGGGGAGAATTTGCAAAAACAAAAACCGCCGCTTCCTCACGGAAACGGCGGTTTTTTTAAATCGTTCCTAAGCCCGTCGCCTACGCGAGGCCGTCGAGTTTGTTGAGGATTTCCGCCTTCGGCTGGCGACCCACGAGTTGTCCGGCGGGCTGGCCTCCTTTGAAGAAAATGAGCGCGGGGATGCTGTTCACGCGAAATTGACCGGCGAGTGCAGGGCTTTCATCCACATTCACTTTGCCCACCTTTGCCTTGCCGACGCGTTCGTTGGCGATTTCGTCAATGACGGGTGAGAGTTGGATGCAAGGGCCGCACCAAGGCGCCCAAAAGTCCACGAGGACGGGCACGGGTGAATTGAGCACTTCGCTAGCGAAGTTTGCATCGGTGAGATTAATTACGTTCGGATTTGCCATGGCGTTAAAGTAGAGCGCCTAGGGGGAACGGACAGTTTATTCCACTTTTCTCGGGAATACCGCAGGCACAGGCGGCTGTTCATTTCTCATTTTTCCAACCCACGAAGGCTCTTCTGAGCCTTTCCAATTGGCGTAGGTGAACCAAAGCGCCGTGCCGGATGTGATAAATGCGAAAACGCTGAGCACGATGGCCCATGTGTCTGCTTTGCGCGGCGAACTGCTCGCTGCTGCTGCGACGCTGACCTGCGAAGTGGAAGCCAGCGGCTGCGAACGGGTGCCGGAGACAGGACCTTTGGAAAGCGGCTGCGTTTGCTGCATTTTCACCGTGGCCTTTGGCAATGCTGGTGCGCTGCTCTTTGGCGCTTCGCTAGGGAGATTGATTCGCGCGGTTTCTTTTTTCGGAGAAACGGGTCTCGCGATGCCGGATGGAGCAGCGGGCGGCGGAACTACACCGCTCGGAGCGCTTGGGCGAAGCGGAACAGTCGGCCTCCCGCTGAGTGGCGGCGGCTTTGGTGGAGGCGTTGCGCTGCTGAGTGGCTTAGTCGCCGTTCCTGCTGGTGGTGGCGGCACACTGCTGAGCGGCTTCGTGGGAGGCCCGCCGACTGGGGGCTTAGGTGGCAAGGACGCAGGAGGCGGGGTTACAGCACTTTGCGGCAGAGAAATTTTTGAAGTCTCCTTTTTAGGAATGGAACTGAGCGGCTGGCTCTGCGTGCCGGGAACGTTGATCCGAACCGTTTCGCGCTTCACTCCGGGCGCGTCACCTTTTGGCGGCAGCGTGATGCGGATGGTTTCTTTTTTCGTAGAATCATCGTCCTGCGGCGGGTTCGTAGCGGGATTTTCGTCGGCCATAATCGTGGGTAGTTGTGAGTGAAGTTCGTCTATCTCAGCCTGCGCCCAGAGTGTCAACGGGCTTTTCGGTGAAAATACCGTTCTCTTTTGCAATTCACACAAACTCCACCTTGCCCGCGCCCCCTGTCGGCCAATAGCGTGAACGTATGAAAATCCTCGTGACCGGCGGTGCCGGATTCATCGGCTCGCACTTTGTGGAAAAATGCCTCGCGCTCGGCCATTCGGTCGCCGTCGTGGATGAATTCAATGATTTCTACGACCCCGCCATCAAGCGCGCCAACGTCGCTGGCTTCGCAAAAGACGCACCTGTCCACGAAGCCGACATCCGCGACGCCGCCACCATGCTCCGCATCGTGAAAGACGGCCGCTTCGACAGCATCGTGCATCTCGCAGCGCGGGCGGGTGTGCGACCTTCGATCAAAGACCCCCGTCTTTATGTCGAGACTAACATCCTCGGCACCCTGAACCTCCTCGAAGCTGCAAAGCAGGGCAACGTCCCGCGTTTCATCTGCGCGAGCAGCAGCAGTGTGTATGGCGTATTGAAAACGCTCCCCTTCCGCGAAGACCTCGCGCTCACACAAACCATCTCGCCCTACGCCGCCACCAAGCTCGCCGGCGAACAAATCTGCTCGAACTTCTCCCACCTCTTCGGCCTCCGCACGATCAACCTCCGCTTTTTCACCGTCTATGGCCCGCGCCAGCGTCCCGACCTCGCCATCCATTCGTTCACAAAAGCCATCCACGAAGGCCGCAGCATCCAGCAATTCGGCGACGGCTCCACGCGCCGCGACTACACATACATTGACGACATCATCCAGGGCATGACCGCCTGCCTCAGCTACGAAGGCCAGCTCTGCGACGTCTTCAATCTCGGCGAAAGCCAGACCACCACGCTCAGCGACCTCATCGCCACCATCGAGCGTGCGCTCGGAAAAAAAACAGTCATCGAAAAGAAACCCGACCAGCCCGGCGACGTGCCCGTGACGTATGCGGATATTACGAAAGCCAAAGCTCTTCTCGCCTACGATCCGCACACAAAAATCGCCGAGGGCATCCCGCGTTTCGTCGAGTGGTTCCTCGCTTCGCGAAAGTAGGGGCTACCTTTTCAGCGCTGCCATGCCGTGTAACTCGGCGATGGTCGCCTCGATCTTGCTCTTCGGATCGCGCCCCGCCTTCGCCTCGGCGATGGCCTGGTTCAAACGCTCCATCGCATCCTGCTTCCGATCCACAGCCTCGGCGCGGATTGCACCTTTCGCCCTCGGCCCGGCAGCCACCGCCCCCGGCTTGGCGTGATACACCTTCAATTGCGCCTTCGCCTTTTGGAGCAACGGCAGCGGCTCCGTTGATTTGATGGCCTCGTGGAGAATATCCACGATTTTCTCCACGCGAGCCGGTTCAGCCTGCGAGCTGATGGTGAAAAACAACGATGCAACGATGGTGACGAGGATTTGGAGTTTCATAGTCAGATGAGTCTTTCACCCAACAACACCGCCGCCAGCAAACTTTTGGACAATTTTCTGCGCCGCATTGCAG
>CAMBOD010000105.1 GCA_945868985.1 Prosthecobacter debontii
CATACCGCACACTGCAAACTTGCCGGTGAAATCGCACCGGGCACAGTCTCCGCGCATGTCATCACCAAAACTCGGACCCGCAGCCATCGCTTACAAATAACAACTGCAACAACCAACTCCATCACCAGCATGAACCCAATCCAAATCCCCAACAGCGGCGGACAGAAAGTGAACATCCTCGGCATCCCGATGCTTATCCGTCTCCACGGTCGCGACACCGGCGGCACTGTCAGCGTCGTTGAATCGCACGATGTGCCCGGCGGAGGGCCGCCACCGCACATCCATCATCGCGAGGACGAGACGTTCCAAATTCTCGAAGGCGATTACGAGTTCACCGTCGGCGGCCAGACCATCCTCGCCAAGCCGGGCACGACATTATTTGCCCCGCGCGGCGTCGCGCACACCTACCGTTATCTCGGCCAGACACCCGGCAAACTCATGTGCACCATCACCCCATCAGGCTTTGAAGGCTTCTTCGAAGATATCGGCGCACTAACTCAGCAGCAACAACAGGACATCCCGCGTGTCATGGAGATTGCAAAGAAATACGGCTTGGAAATCCTGCCGCCGGAAGGCGCGTGAGCGTAAATCGTTCGGACGAGGAAATATTACGAGCAACATGAAAGCGAAGAATGAGGCGGCGATCATTCTTCCGATCCGCACTTTATGAATTTTTGTTAGGTTTTTCCTAAGTGTCCATTCGTAAAGGCGTATTAGTCGCCAGCTCATTCCCCGTCTAAATATGCACCCGTCAAGCTACTGGTGCGTGCTCTCACGAGCATGACAGAGGCAGGACGCAAAACAAAAATACACTATGATTTGGATTCTACTAATTGGGACAATGGGCATGTCGCTCTGGGCGGTGTGGCGCGTGAAGTCAGTCTACAACCACTACAATCAGGGCGTCGTTCGATCTGGTATTACAGGTGGCGAGGCGGCGGCGGAAATCCTACGCCGCTGCGGCATTCTCAACGTGGAAATCACGCACGCCGAAGGGATGCTTGGCGATCACTACGATCCGATCCACAGGCGACTTGTTTTGTCGGCCGAAAATTTCTTTGGCCGCTCTCCCGCCGCACTCGGCGTCGCAGCGCACGAATGCGGCCATGCAATCCAACATGCCAAGGCTTACAAGCCGCTCCATTGGCGGATGGCAGCAGTCGGCATTACCACCTATGCGAACTACGTGGTTATGTTCCTTCCTTTGCTCGGTATGTTTACGGCGATGATCACCCCGCTCACAGGCGCGCTTATCATGGCGATCGCATGGGGAGTCATCATGCTGTTCAATCTTGTCACGCTGCCGGTGGAATTCGACGCCTCCCGTCGCGCTAAGCTAGTTCTGGCAGATTTTGGATTCATCGCGCCGGGCGAAGAAGCGACGGGGGTTAAGAAAGTGCTCGATGCAGCTGCGTGGACCTACGTTGCCGCATTCATCACTTCCCTAGTTTACTTCATCTGGCACGTTCTTCCCCTCCTCACCGGTGGCAATCGCTCTCGCGAATAAGTGCCAGTTGCTCGCGTCGGATGTTCCTTATTTTAAAAAACTCCCCCACTTGGGTCATAGCACGATGAAATATCCAACAGGCAAGCGGAGCACCTCACTCTGAAATTAAAATAATCCACAAATTATGAATTCAAAACTGAGCACTTGGCTCAAACGCTACGGCATCTTCATCATTGCGATGGGCATAACTGGCTTCCTATCAAATCCTCAAAAAGCGGCCACCGCACTGATGTCTGGCGGCACATTTGGCGTGCTGTCGATACTTTGGGGTGTGCTCATGGTGCGAGGGGTCCGATGGAGCCGACTGGCAGCCTGCGCGACCACTCTGTTTCTGGTTCTGGTTTTTGCTTGGCGCTCCAGCGTGAGTTGGAAGGCTTTCATGGGCGGTGCAGCGGACAAACTCACTGCTGCCATCTTAATCACCATGATGGGGACTGCCTCGATTGCGATGCTTGTGTTGTTGCTCTCGTCATTCAGCCGCAAGACTCAACCAGCTTCCGAATAAAACTCCTACGGCAGCGGACATCTCATGGCTAAAAATTAGCGAGTGCCGGGTTGGCTTCAGCATCCTGCGCTAGAGATAGTCCACACAAATACTGCTTCCGGCTTCTCTGCGCTATTAACCTGAAGCTGAAATTTGCGTGCAAATGCCCACGTCACGCTTTTCCCAAGAACAACCTGTCCACTCTTGCCATCACCTCTGCATCCATCTTGATGAGCGGCGGCCAGGGGCGTTTAAAACCTTCGCCCGGAATTTTCTTCGTCGCGTCTATGCCGAGTTTACTGCCCATGGCGATTTCGCTGGTGGCGTGGTCGAGCACGTCTGACGGGCCTTTGGTAAAGATACTGTCGCGCTGCGGGTCGGTGTTGGCGAAGAGATGGAAAAGGACTTCGCTGGTGTTGTGGACGTTCACGTCGGCGTCCACGACGACGATGTATTTGCTAAACATCATCTGCCCCATGCCCCAGAGGCCGTGCATGATCTTGTAGGCCTGCATCGGGTAGGTCTTCTTGATTGATACGAAGACGAGGTTGTGGAACGTGCCTTCCGCTGGCAGCGCGATGTCCACAATCTCGGGAAAGTTCATCTTGAAGATGGGCAGGAAGAGTTTCACGGACGCGCCGCCGATGTAGAAATCTTCCATCGGCGGAATGCCGACGATGGTGGCGGGATAGACGGCGTCCTTACGGTGCGTGATCGCGGTGATGTGAAAAACGGGATACGGCTCGGGCAGCGTGTAGTAGCCGGTGTGGTCGCCGAACGGGCCTTCGTCGCGGAGTGGCTCGGTGGGGTCGATGTAACCTTCGATGACGAAGTCGGCGTTGGCAGGAACTTCCAAATCATTCGTCTCGCACTTCACCAACTCCACGGATTTTTTCCGCAAGTAGCCAGCGAGCAAAAACTCATCGAGGCCATCGGGCAACGGTGCGGTGGCGGCGAAGGGAAACATCGGATCGCCACCGATGAAAATGCTCACGGGCATCCGCTCGCCCTTTTCGTAATAACGACGTCCGTGTCGCGCGGCGACTTTCTGGAGTTGCCAGTGCATGCCGGTGGTTTTGTCGTCGTAAATCTGGATGCGATACATGCCGACGTTGCGCTCGCCGGTGTCGGGGTCTTTGGTGACGACACAGGGGAGCGTGATGAAACGCCCACCGTCGAGCGGCCAGCATTTCAGAATCGGGATGTCGGCAAGCGTTGGTGACTGGTGACTGGTGACTGGTGACTGGATGTTCGGCGCGCCAGGCCACGGTTCATTTCGCGATGGTGGCGCGTCGAATTTTCGGATCACTTCTTTGCACGGGCCAGTGCTGACGAGCTTCGGGCGGGCGTGGCGGAGTTCCAGCGCCTGACCGAGCAACTTCATCGTCTGACGAAGTCCCACGGGCGGTTTTGCGTGGAGGAGTGCACCGAGTTCGGCAGCCACTTCATCCACGGAATTCGCGCCCATGCTCATCGCTATCCGCTTCCAAGAACCCATCGTATTGATCGCGACGGGAAATGGCGAAACCACACCGTTGATCGTCGGCTTTTCAAAGAGCAGCGCCTTTCCGCCGCCGGGCGATTTCATTTCGCGGTCGGCGAACTCGGTGATCTCCAGTTCCGTCGCGACGGGCGTAGAGATGCGTTTCAACTCCCCCGCCCTGTCGAGTGCGTTGACGAAATCGCTAAATGAGCCAAATGCCATAGGTCGCAGACGCTATACACGAAGCGCGAACAGGTCACACTTTTCTCGCGCGAGCTTGCCACTAAGCAAAGCAACACGCACTTTCCCCGCCGCATGAAACTCCTCGCTCTACTCTCCTTCGTCACACTCTCCGCCAGCGCTGCGGACAAAATCAAAGTGCTCATCGTGGATGGGCAAAACAACCACGACTGGCGAAAAATTACGCCAGTGCTGAAGCAAATCCTCGAAGAGCCCGGCATCTTCAGCGTGGACGTGGATACGGCGCCGGGCGGTAGTGGCGTCGCGACATGGTCGCCGAAATTTTCCGAATACGCAGTCGTCGTCTCAAACTACAACGGCGCGCTATGGTCGCCGGAGACTCAGGAGAGTTTCGAGAAATTCGTGAGTGAGGGCGGCGGGTTTGTGAGCATCCACGCGGCGGATAATTCCTTCCCCGAATGGAAGGCCTATAACGAAATGATCGGCCTCGGCGGTTGGGGCGGGCGCAATGAAAAGAGCGGCCCGTATATGCGTCTGCGCGATGGCAAATGGACGATGGACACGAAGCCCGGCGGCGGCGGCAGCCACGGTGCGCAGCATGAATTCGTGATGAACACCCGAGCGCCCGAGCATCCCATCATGGCCGGACTTCCCGCCGCGTGGCTGCACTGCAAGGACGAACTCTACGACCGCCTGCGCGGCCCGGCAAAAAACGTGACGGTGCTCGCGAGCGCGATGTCGCCGAAGGAGAAAGGCGGCTCAGGCGAGGAAGAGCCGCTGCTCATGGCGATCACTTACGGCAAAGGTCGCGTCTTTCATGATGCGCTCGGTCACGGAATGGAGGCGGTGCGCTGTCAGGGCTTCGCAGTCACGCTGCAACGCGGAGTCGAATGGGCCGCCACCGGCAAAGTCACACAAAAAGTCCCCGCCGACTTCCCGGACGATAAGACGAGCAAGTCGCGTCCGTAGGTGCGGTGGCGCGTGTGCTCATTTCCCGCCAGATTCGACGATCGCGCGAAAACTGGTAAAATTCACGCTTTGGGCCTGCCGCGCGAAACGCAACTGTATCACGCACATTTCAACATCCGGCGGAATGGGTAATACGAAAAAGTCCTTACCTCCTTCGGCGTGCAGGTAGGGCTTGAGCAGGTATTCGGAGATGAGCGTGCCACCACGCTGAAAGCGCAATCGCACAGTAAGAGCCTCGGCATGAGAAGAGGCTGCCTCGATCTCGAAGCGCAGCAGCTTTCCGCGCAGCGTAACGGGGACGGGCCAGTTGGCATTCAGCGATGTCTTGAGTTGCCGCGTCCATTGCGCGGGTAGCGCGGGAAGCAGGTTCGTAAAATCAGGCGAACTCGCTGCAAGAATCTCTGGTGGCGGTGACGATGTTGTGCGGCGATGGAAAAAGGCCATGTCCGGCGCATCGCCTTTTGTGAGCACTTGATTGAGCACCCAGTCGCGCTCCGGCGTATCAAAGAATGAAGCAAGTTGCGGTTGTTTTGGCAGATTGGCGCGCTCGATTTGCTTGCGAGTGCTCATCCACATGAGCTTGCGCGCATACCAAAACTCTTCGCATTGCGCGGCATCTGCTTCGTTCTGAGCGTTGCGCTGCAGGATGCGGTTGGGTGCGATAAAGCGTAGACGCCGCGCGCCACTCTCATCACATAGAAAGGCAAGCGCTCTCATGCTTTCATGCGTGAAAACTTTTGTGCCCTCAGGCAGCGACCTCATATAAGCGCTAAATTCCGGGACGAATCCGCGTGTGAAACGCTCACGCGACGTCAGCGCCCACAGCAAAAGCACAGCCACCGCCCCGACTACCCAGGGCGGCGGACACGCGCCGGGACGTCCGATTTTTTGCAAGAGCCACGCAAAGGCGGCGGTCATCGCGCGCGAACTGGCAAGCGCCCACAACCCGGCAGCGGCGAGCAACGCAAAAGGAATGGCGAGACCGCAGAGGAAGCGATCCGCGTCCCGGATCAACGGACGCCATGTCGCGAGATCCTGCGGCGCGCAACTGTATGTAAGATACAGCCCGGCAAACCACACCACCACTACCCGTCCGAACGTGCCATGCCGCCGCCATGCCGCCGGAATGCCTATGACCGCAAGCAAGCAATAGAATGGTGCAAGCAGATTGCCATTCCACATCGAGTCGAGAAACCGCAGCGGCATACGCCAGAGCGCGATGGCCTCGGTTCCTTTGTTGCCCTTACCTCCGAGGTTCGCGTGGAGGTTGTGCCACCAGTCGCCGAAGAGCCCGTGGTAAAACCACATCTCGCCCGCATAGCACACCACCGCCACGACACCCGCTGCCACTAGCCATAGAAACCGCGTCCGGAAGAACAGCAGCGTATTGACGACAAGCACAGGCACGATGAACACGCCGGTTAGCCGGTTCGATTCGCAGACGAAAACACCGATGCCCACGAGCACCGTAAAAACCACTCTGCGCGCGGGAAGTTCGGCTTTCATCAGCGCCCACCACGCAAGCATTACACCAGCACCCAGCACGCCTTCCGAGAGATCGGGCATTGGGCGGTAGGAAACAGAATCGAGCAGCGGGTGAAATAAAAACGCGATGGCGCACGCCCAGCCCGCCGCAGCGGCGCCGAGCAGTTTTCTCCCCATAACAAAACTAATCAGCGAACCGACGATGAGATATAAAATCGGCTCGCCATAATACGCAACGCGACCAAAATCGAAAAGCCCTTGCAACACCCAGCAGACGCCCCAGACAGGCCAGCGCAAATCGTGAAAACTCCGCTTCTGCCATGCGGACAGCCCCCTCTCATGCAGATCGAAAGCGAAGCTCCAATACGTGAAATCATCACCAAAGCCAGGTTCTTGGAGAAAAAGAACACCGACGAGAATTGCGAGCAGTGCGAGCAGCAAATAATGGTAACGATCTTTCATCGGCGAATGACTGCCTTTACTCCGAGCAATATCGTTTCAGCAAGCAGCGCGATGTAGATGAACCAAAACGGATCGAAGACAAAACGGAAGCGGGCCCGCACATTCGCAGTGAGCATAATGACGAAAAAGAACCCGAGCAGCGTCAGCCCCCATGCGAGATGAAACATGCGCAGCTTGCCGCGCAGCAGCATCACCGCCAAAAGACCGCAGGCAGCTACGGCGAAATACAACGGCACGCCGAAGTAATCGAAACCAGCGCTCTTGCCCGGCACTGCTGGTATCTTTGCATCGGGAAAATGCCACCTGTTCACCGTGTTGAGCCACCCTGTATTCAGGCTGCTAAACCATAGAATCTCACGATAGCGGCCATCCACGAAGGTATTGATATCCTCCTCGGTCGTAATCATTCGCCCAGTGAGGCCGTGACCGAGGCGGGTGAAGAGCGGCACATTACCTAGGATGCCCCTGCGCTGCACATCAAAAAGCCGCGACCCATCAAGTCTGCCAGCAGGCGATGCCACCGCAACTGCACGAAATTTTCGATACACATGCTCGGGCAGCGCAAATAAATTCCGCCTGCACGTCTCCATCGCGATCCGAAGACAGAAATTATTGTGAT
>CAMBOD010000106.1 GCA_945868985.1 Prosthecobacter debontii
GTCAGTTTATCGCAGTCCAAGTTGAACTGCGGATCTTTCACGTTCACCTCACCGGTGAAAATGGCGATGTGATTCTTGTTATCGAGGCTCGCATCCCGGGCGACGATTTCCGTCGGCGGCTTTGTGGATTTGGGTGTGGCAGCATCCGGATTTACAGCAGGCACCTTCACCGGTGCGCTTGGTGCAGCCTCGGTTTGAATCGGCTTTATCTCCACGCTGCCGCCGCCCAGTTGCAGGCCTTGCGCGCCTGCGGATACGACGAATGCGGTGAGTGATGCCACGATGGCTATCTTTGCGCTGTGCTTCATTTTTGTTCCTCCTTGATTGGCTGTATTTCGACTTTTGCTTTCTTCTCCTTCGGCTGCTCACCGCTCTCGTCGCCGAGACTGTAAATAATCATCTTCACGCCACCGCCGAGCGTTCCCTGCCGGGTTTCCAGATTGTAGGTCATACTGTTACCGGTGATTTCAAAATCATCTCTTTTCACATTCACCCGCACCTTGGATGTGAGGTCGTGCGTTTTGTTATTCAGCACCGAGTCCGGCAGATCCATGTCAAAGTCGCGGCTGCCGTCCTCATTGAACGACTCAATACGCATCTCCTGTAACTTGATGTGCTCATCATCAATCCAAGTCGCCGTGCCGATGACAAAGTTCATCTGCAACTTTCCATTCGCATCATGCACGGGGACTTTCAGCCCCTTCTGCGGCTGGCCTGGCGGCACTGGCAAGCTCAAGCCATTGTCTTTGCCACGCACGTCCTTCCCCTTCTTGCCATCCGCTTTTGTGCCGGCCTTGCCCTCTTTCGCCTGCGCATCCTTCTTCGGCTCATCCTTCTTCGCAGCGATCTGCGTGAAGCCGATCACCGCTCCGAGGACAAAGATGATTGGCTTAACGAACGAGCGCATGGATTTGTAGGAGAGTCTTCAAGAGCGCGGGCAATTGTGCCAGCGGAATTTGATTCGGCCCGTCACTTAAAGCGCGCGACGGGTCTTCGTGAGTCTCGATAAACACACCGTCGCACCCCGCCGCCACCGCCGCACGCGCAAGCACCGGCGCGAGCACACCGTCGCCGCTGGTCGTATCACCGCCGCCGCCCGGACGCTGCACGCTGTGCGTCGCATCAAAGACCGCGAGACAGCCCAGCTCCCGCATCCAGTAAAGCGACCGCATATCCGCCACCAGATTGTTGTAGCCGAAAGTCGTGCCGCGCTCCGTGAACATGAACCGCTCGCAACCGAACGCCTTCAATTTCACCGCGATATTCTTCACATCCCACGGCGCTAGGAACTGCCCCTTCTTCACATTCACCGCCCGTCCCGTCTCCGCCGCCGCCTGGATCAAATCCGTCTGCCGGCACAGAAACGCCGGGATTTGCAGCAAATCAATAAACTCCGCCGCCGCCCGCGCCTCCTCCGGCGAATGCACATCCGTCGTCACCGGCACATTCAGCTCCTTCCCAATCGCCGCCAGCATCCCGCACCCGTCGCGAAGCCCCGGCCCGCGCGCACTCTTCACACTCGTCCGGTTCGCCTTGTCGTAGCTCGCCTTGAAAATGAACTGCGCCCCCACCTCGCGGCAGATGCCGTGAATCGCCCGCGCCATCCGCCAGACAAATTCCTCCGACTCGATCACACACGGCCCGAGGATGAACACCGGTTCCGCGCCGCCCCACGTCACATTGCCCGTTTGAAATTGCGGCCTCACTTCGTGCTCTCCTTCATCGCCTCGGTGAGAGCCCCCTGCAAAAGCGTGATGCCATTATCCAGCGCCCCCAGCTCCTCCGCGCTCAAATTCCCATCCGTCTTCCAGCGCAGCATCACCAGATGGTCCACATACATCTTCCCGAGTGGGAGATTCGGCGGCGGCGAATTCGCCGGGCGGCTCGGATGCTTCCCCAGTGCAAAAAGCGCCTGCTGCGTCTGCATGAGGAGAAACTCCAAAAACGTCTGAGTCAGCTCCCCCGATTGTTTCGTGCGTAAAATTTCTGCCATACCCTCACGTTACGCACTCACCCCCAGTCGAGTGAAGTTCCGAATTTGCCCATTGGTGAAAATGATGGCCCTAGGTGGTTTGTCGCGGCTGAGGCTGTCTGTTCGCCAAACAATGCACCTTGCAGCCGTGCGGGTTTTGCGGTTTGCCGGTGGGATGAAACAACACCTTCTCTCCTCCGCTCTCGCTGCTGCTTTGCTCGTCATCACAGGCGCACCGGGTTTTGCGGGAGCGCCGCCGGATTTGACGAAGGCTCCGCCGGCGAAGGCGGACAAGGGCTACAACCTCGGGCCGACGGGGGCGCAGGGGTGGATGTTTGTGGAGGGCGGGATGACGGAGCAGGCGCGGCAGATTCTCGTGACGGTGGTGGAAAAGGGATCGCCTGCGGACGGCGTTTTGCAGACGGGCGATGTGATTCTCGGCGTGTTCGGTAAGCCATTCAGCGAAGATGCGAGGAAGAGTTTCGGGCGGGCCATCGGCGTGGCGGAGACGGAAAAGGCGAACGGCATCCTGCCTCTCACGATCTGGCGCGCGGGCAAATCGCAGGAAGTTTCGCTGAAGCTGAAAGTGATGGGCACTTACAGCGAGACTTCGCCGTATGACTGCCCGAAGGCGAAGAAGATTTTGGAGCAGGGGCTGGCGTTGCTGGCGAAGGATCCGAACAAGGAGAACAGACTAAAGATTATCGAGCTGGCGATGCTGGCCTCGGGCAAGCCGGAGTATTTCGAGATTGCGAAAAAGAGCGCGCTCGACGTAGCGGCGGGGACTCCTGAGGTGGAGAAGTTGTGGCTGTCATCCATTAACGGCGGGCTGAAGACGTGGGGCTACGCCTACAATAATTTGCTACTCACCGAATACTTCCTGATGACGGGCGACAAGAGCGTCCTGCCCGCCATCCGCTCCTACACGGCGAGCCTTTCGCGCGGGCAGACGAAATTCGGCACGTGGGGCCATGGCATCATCGGCCCGGATAAGGACGGCAACCTCCATCCCCCGTGCCCTCCCTACGGCCCGGTGAATATGGCCGGCCTTCCGGGCTTCGTCTCCATCATCCTCGCGGACCGCTGCGGCTTCGAGGAGCCTGAACTCAAACCCGCCATCGCCCGCGCCAACAAATTCTTCGGTTACTACTCCGGAAAAGGAACTATCCCCTACGGCGAGCATCGTCCCGGCGTCGGCCATGACGATAACGGCAAGACGAGCCTGGCCGCCGTCGCTTTCGCCCTGCAAGCCAAGCGCGAAGAGACGACCTTCTTCACAAAAATGGTCACCGCTTCCTACGAATCGCGGGAATGGGGACACACCGGCAATGGCTTCTCCTACGTGTGGGGGCCAGTCGCCGCGCATTTCGGAGGCCCGAAGGCGCTCGCGGCATTCATGAAAGAACTGCGCTGGTATTACGACATGGCGCGGAACTGGAACGGCAGCTTCGTGAACACCGAAGTGGGCGGCGGCGTCGCTAGCAGTTATAGCGGCGTCGTCAATTCCACCGCGTCCTACATGCTCGCGTATGCGTTGCCTTTCAAAAAACTCTACATCACCGGAAAAGAATCGCTGCCCGCGAGCTGGCTGAGTGACAAGGACGTTGCCGAAGCCATCGAAGCCGAAAGATGGCTCGGAGAAAACGCCCACGAAAAACGCACCACGGCCAGACTGCTCGCCGGCCTCGGAAGCTGGTCGCCTCTGGAGCGCGCTTCATCTGCTGAAGAACTCGCCAAGCGCAAAGACGACGTCATGCCCCAACTGCTCGCGATGATCAGCGGCAAAGACCCGCGCGCCCGCATCGGCGCGGTGAATACCCTCGGCCAGTTGAAAGCCCGCGCCGTCCCTGCGCTCGATACCCTCGTCGGCCTGCTCAATGACGACAACCGCTGGCTCCGCGTGCAAGCCGCCGAAGCCCTCCGCCTCATCGGCGCGGACGCCAAGCCCGTCCTCCCGCAAATGCTCAAAGCCGCCACGGTAAAAGACGAAACCGACCAGATGCAATTCGCCGTCGGAGCACTCGCCTACGCACTCTTTTATCCCGGCGGCGCCTACGGCCCGAAAGGCATTCTCTCCAAATCGCTCGACGGAATTCCGAAGGATCAGCTCTACCCCGTCATCCGCTCCATCGCCTCGAATCCCGACTCCGCCGCGCGCGGCTGCCTGCGTTCTACCTACGATCTCATCACCCTCGACGATGCCAAAGCCCTCGCCCCCACCATCGTCAAAAGCATCAAAGAAATGGCCCCGGCAAACACCATGTTCTCGAAGGGCGTCCGGCTCGCCGGCATCAAAGCCATGGCCCGACTGAAAATCGAAGAAGGAATTCCGCTCACGATCATGATGATGAGGCTGAAGGATTGGGGCAAAGGCTACATCATCACCACCTCCATAGACGTGCTCAAAGAATACCGTGGAGCCGCCAAACCCGCCCTCCCCGAGCTGAAGAAATTCGCCGACGAACTCGGCAGCAAGAGCAAGGAGCACCCCAAACTCCTCGAAGTGATCAAGCTCATCGAAGAAGACACCAACCCACCCACGCTCGTGAGCCTCAAGGACTACTTGGAGAAGGCAACGCAGTAGCCGGGGTGACGGCCTTGTAGTGCGGTGGCAGAGCGAAGCGGCGACACCGCTCTGGAAGCGCCCCGCCCATGGAAAAGGCGGCGGTGGTTTTCGCAGTTGGAACACCGGAGAAATCTGCACAGTTGTTCTGCGTGCGAAGGCGGCGTCGCGCTGTAGCTTGCCGCCGCACTACAAGGACGCGCATTCCGGTTTGCCGCTCCATGCACGAAACGGAATACCCCGCATTGACTTCGGCATCCTCCGCCATGTTTCGTTGCCGCAGATCTGATTTATGAAAGTTCTCCTCTCCATGTTTTGCATCGCTGCCCTCGCGATAAACGCCAGCGGGAAGGTGCGGGTGCTGGAGGAGGAGGGCAAGGTGACTTTGGAAAATGACAAGGTGCGCGTGGTGGTGACGAATTCGCCGGGGAAAGCGCCGCTGCGGCAGTTCTTCGCGCGCGATGGGGATGGCTGGAAGCTGGTGCTGGAGAGTTTCGCGCCGGACTACGCAAAGGCGGACAAGGATGCAGTCGCGCTCTGGGATATGCGGCCCAATAAATACAGGCATCTGGTGACGGGGGTGGCGGGAGAAACGAAGAAATTGCCGTTGCCGGATTGGAATGGGGCGGCGTTGGTGAGGGAATTTAAAAATGAGGACGCCACTGGGGTGGAGGTGATGGCTTTGCGCGAAGAGGATGATTTCTTTCGGATTGGGGTAAGTGTCATGATGCTGGTGACAGATATAAAATTGGACTACCTGCTAAGCGCTTACACTTTTGCGCATGAGGGGGTGCCGCAATTTGTCCACACACCGGGAGTGAAGTTTGACGATCCGCGCGCGGGAGCCGGCAAGAATCAAGTGACGGGCGACCGTTCTTTCCATGCGCCTGCGGTGATTTTGCAGGAGGGTGGTTTGTTTGCGGCGCTGGTTCCCCAATTGGATGAACTGAACACTTCGCGGGTGCTTTCGCCTGATGCGCGGCGAAAGACGAAAATCGGGCGTGGGCCATTTTCCATTCCCATCGAGGATGCGCATTACACGATGCCGAGCATGATTGATTTGAACGTGAAGAGTGGCATCACCAAGAGTCCAGTGATGACCTTTGGCATCGCGGATACTGTCATCGGCCATCACATTCGCTATGTGCGCGATGAGCGGGGCGAGAATGGCGGGGTGATGGTTAGGAAATTGAAGGATTTCCTCGTCGGTTACTCGTTCGACCTTTTCCTCGGCGCGAATGTGCCCGAGGGCACGGGCTATCAGCGCGTCGCACGGCACCAGTGGGAGAAATACGGACACCCGGTCTTTGCCGAAAAGCCGCATCTGGCCATGCCGTTCGAGGAGTATGTGAAGCTGGTGACGAAGACGATTTTCTCGCCAATCCTGCTCGATGGAAAACCGGTGAAGACGCCCGCCGGGGTGATGGACGCGCCCGTCGCCGGCTACGAAGAACACGGCTCGTGGCTGGAATGGGAGATGGACGGCAAGCCGGTGGGCGGCTTCCGCTGCGCCGCGCCTTTTTGGGACGATGTGGTGCACAACTCGCCGTTTTGGAACAACGCCGAGCAGGCGGTGGGGATGTTCTTCTGCCGCGATCTCGATGACAAACTCGCGGAGCGCGCAAGGCGCATCATCAATTTCTGCCTCTCCGCGCCGCGCAATCCCAGCGGGCTTTTTGCAACGCTCTACAACGCCCGCGCGAAGACTTGGGGAATCGCTTGGACGGACCCGATGCACGGTGAGGCGCGTCTTTTTCTCCGCGACTCGAAGAGCTACGAAATCCCGGCGCTTTGCAAAACGGGAGCGTTCCTTCTCGACTATCATCTGCGGGCCGAGCCGGACGAACGGATTGTGACCTACCTGCGCCCGTTCGCCGACTGGCTCATCACGGCGATTGATGAAAAAGGGACGGTGCCTTCGTTCGTGAGTGTAACGATGGAGGCGTCGCCAATCCTGCGCGACAGTGCGCAGTCGGCGGTCGCGGCGTGGTTCCTGGCGGAGATGTTCAACGCGACGAAGGATGCGAAGTATATGGACGCGGCCAGAAGAATCGCGGCGTTCATTGAGAAAGAGATTTTGCCAACCGCGAAGTGGATTGATTTCGAGCAATACCTGTCGTGCGGAGCCAAGCCGTTCACGATGGTGCGCGACGAATGGCAGGGGCAGTTCTTCCGGGGCAACATGTCGGTCATCTGGGCCGCCGAGGCTTTCGCCGCGCTGCATCGCGCAGATGGCGACAAGCGCTGGCTGACCGACGGCGAGCGCACGGTGGACTATTTGTCGTTCACGCAATGCGTGTGGCAGCCGCACTTCATCTACACGGCGAATCCGTTCGGCGGCTTCGGCGTGGACAACAGCGACAGCGCGCCGATGCTGGACCAGCGGCAGTCGGAGACGGTGAGGCCGTTCATCTATTTCGGAAAGAAGCTCGGGCGGCAGGATTTGATCGAGCGCGCAGTGGCCGCGGCACGCGCGGGGTGTGTTCTCATCGTGAATCCGCGCCACAAGGAAAACGGGATCTTTCCCCACGCGATGTTTTACCCGGACGGTGTGTCGCCGGAGAACATTGACCACGAGGCGCACCCGCAATGTCCGATGCGCACGCATCCTTGCTGGGGCGAGGGCAGCGCCGTCTTCACCGG
>CAMBOD010000107.1 GCA_945868985.1 Prosthecobacter debontii
ATCGAGACGGGTTGGACGCCCTCGCTCGCCGCGCGCTTGCTGCTCCCGCGACAGGCGCTGCATTCGTGCGTGTTGAGGGCTGGCGAGTGGGAATGGACGAGCGCGATGCCGTGCGACCTCGCCGCGTGGGCAGAAGAGTGATTTGTATGCTGCAATCCCCCTTCGGAGGGCACACTGCGCACCGCGTGATCCCCTACCCTACTTCGCTCTTCTCGGCGCGTTTGCGGGCGTTGGCGTCGAGGATCTTTTTGCGGAGACGGATGCTCTTCGGTGTGACTTCCACGTATTCGTCGGGCGCGATGTATTCGAGCGATCGTTCGAGGCTGAGTTTGAGCGCAGGTGGAAGTGCGATGCCTTTGCCGTCGCCTTGCGAGCGCATGTTGGTGAGCTTCTTCGCACGGCAGGGATTCACGGGCATGTCTTCGTTGCGGCTGTTTTCGCCGACGATCATGCCTTCGAAAATTTCCTCCTGTGGATCGATGAAGAGACGACCGCGCTGCTGGATCGTGTCGAGCGCGTAAGCGGTGCTGACTCCGTTTTCCATGCTGACCAGCACACCGGTGTTGCGGTTCGGGATTTCGCCTTTATGCGCCGCGTAGCCATGGAAGAGTGAACTGGTGATGCCGAGTCCCTTCGTCACGTTCACAAGCACGGTCTCGAAACCGATGAGGCCACGTGTGGGGATGATGGCGGTCAGTTCGACGCTGTGCGGGTGATGCTCCATGTGGGTGATCTCGGCCTTGCGCGTAGCGAGGCTCTGCATGATGTCACCGAGGTATTCGCCCGGCAAATCCACGGTCAGTTCCTCGTAAGGCTCCGTGAGATCTCCTGCCTCGTCGCGTTTGAAAATCACCTCAGGGCGAGACACGAGGACTTCAAATCCTTCGCGGCGCATCTGCTCTACGAGAATGGCGATTTGCATTTCGCCACGTGCTTTGATCTCAAAGTGACCGGCGACATCCGTGTCGGCGACTTGGAGCGAGACGTTCGTGCGGGTCTCGCGGAAGAGACGCTCGCGAACCTGACGCGCGGTGAGCAAAGTGCCCTCGCGACCAGCAAGCGGGCCGTCGTTGATGCAAATCTTCATCGTGATCGTGGGCGGATCGATGTCCACGAATGGCAGGCGCTCACGCTCTTCACTGTCTGTGAGGGTCTCGCCAATGAATACATCTTCAAAGCCTGCGATACCAACGATGTCGCCAGCTTCCGCCTCGGGGATTTCGATTTTCTTCAGTCCCTCGTGACCAAAGACAGCGGTGACTTTTGCTTTGGAAGTGCGATTACCCAAATGGAGGCACACGAGATTATCGCCGACTTTCACTTTGCCACTGACGATGCGCCCGTAGGCGAGACGACCGAGGTATTCGCTGTAGTCCAGATTCGCCACGACGAACTGGAAGAACGGCTCTGCGCTAATTTTTGGCGGCGGGATTTTATCCACCACAGTCTGGTAGAGCGGCTCCATCGTGCTGCTCTCGTCTTTCATATCGAGCTTGGCGTAACCGTTCTTGGCGCTCGCATAGACGATCGGGAAATCGAGCTGTTCATCGTTGGCGTGGAGTTCGAGGAAAAGCTCGAAGACTTGATCCAGCACCTTGTGCGGGTCGGCGTTTTCGCGGTCAATTTTGTTAATGACGACGATTGGTTTCGCGCCGTTCTCCAGCGCCTTTTTCAAAACAAACTTCGTCTGTGCCTGCGGGCCATCATGCGCGTCCACCACGAGGAGCACGCCGTCAATCATCTTCATGATGCGCTCCACCTCGCCGCCGAAGTCAGCATGTCCGGGAGTGTCCACGATGTTGATGTGGTAGCCGTTCCAGCGAAACGCGGCGTTCTTTGCGCGGATGGTGATGCCTTTCTCGCGCTCGAGATCCATCGAGTCCATGATGCGCTCCTCGGTCGCCTTGGCTTCGTTGGCGCGGAAAGTTCCTGCTTGTTTGAGCAGACAGTCAACGAGTGTGGTCTTGCCGTGATCGACGTGAGCGATGATGGCGATATTGCGAATAAGTTGTTGTGACATGAAATGGTTCCCCTTTGGAAAAAGGGCGCGGAATATGGCAGCGTATTCGCGCTACGCAAGCGTGGTGAGTGCTCATTTTCCAAATTATAACAGAAGCGCTCGACACTACTAAAAGCTCCGGACGAGCTTCAGCACTTCATCCAGCCGCTCGTTTGGGCTACTCGCGCTGATACGGGGAAATTTTCCACCAATCAAAATAAAGTCACGGTTCCGTGTCAGCATCAGCTTCGACTCCTTCGCCTCGATGACGCTGATTTTTCGGACCGCTGCGCTGAGTTTGATTTCGCTGAGCAAAAGGAGATTCTCCACCGCCTGCGGCATTCGCCCATAGCGGTCGCGCCATTCTTTTCGCAAGGCATCAAGCGAGTCGCGCGATGCGATTTGATTCAGCCGGCGGTATGCGCCGATGCGGGACTGCGTCTCGCCGATGAAGGACACGGGGATGAATGCAGGAGCGAATCCTGCGGACTTCTCCTTTCCCGCATACTCGGCCTCGCGCGTGACGACGAAATCCAGGCGCACCTCCACTTCGATGCGATGCCGCCCGCGCTCGCCTTTGAGCTTCGCAATCGCCTGACGGAGCAGCGCGCAATAGAGGTCGAATCCGACGTTCACAATGTGCCCGCTCTGTGCCGTGCCGAGGATGTTTCCCGCACCGCGTATTTCCAAATCCCGCATCGCAATTTTGAATCCGGCGCCAAGCGAGCCGTATTGTTTGATCGCATTGATGCGCTTTCGCGCCTCGCCCGCTGACATCATGTCGCGCGGCAGCATGAGATACGCATACGCCTTGTGCTGCGCGCGTCCGACACGTCCACGTAGTTGATAGAGGTCGGCCAGCCCGAAGCGATCTGCGCGGTCAATGATGATTGTGTTCGCGTTCGGAATATCCACGCCGCTCTCGATGATCGTCGTCGCAACAAGCACGTCCACTTCGCCATTTACAAAACGGTGCATCACTTCCTCCAACTCGTGCTCCTGCATCTGCCCGTGCCCGACCAGCACGCGCGCCTGCGGGCAGAGACGTTTAATTTTCCCCGCCACGCTCTCGATGTCGCCGACAAGGTTGTGCAGAAAAAACACCTGCCCCTCGCGCTTGAGTTCGCGGTTGATGGCGTCGCGGATGATGCGCTCGTCGTAGGGACAAATGAGCGTCTCCACGGGGATGCGATTTGCAGGCGGCGTCTCGATCGTGCTCATGTCCTTCGCGCCCATGAGCGACATGTAGAGCGTGCGCGGAATCGGCGTGGCGCTGAGCGTGAGCAAATCCACCAGTGGCCACATTTCCTTGAACCTCTCTTTGTGCAGAACGCCAAATCGCTGCTCTTCGTCCACGACGACGAGGCCGAGATTTTTGAAAGCCACGTCCTTTGAAATCAACCGATGTGTGCCGATGACGATATCCACCGAGCCGTCCGTAACACCGCGCAATGTTTCGTTTTGCTGCGCCTTGGTGCGGAAGCGCGAAAGTATCCCGACTGTCATAGGATAGTCGCTCACGCGCTCGCGAAAATTTCGGTAATGCTGCTCTGCAAGCACCGTCGTTGGAACAAGCACGGCAACCTGCTTGCCAGCGCAGACGGCTTTGAACGCAGCGCGCATCGCGACCTCAGTTTTACCAAAGCCCACGTCGCCGCAGATGAGACGATCCATCGGGCGCTCGCTCTCCATGTCAGCCTTTGCGTCGGCGATGGCAGTGATTTGGTCCGGCGTTTCTTTGTAGAGGAACGACGCCTCAAACTCGCGCATCCAGTCATTGTCCGGTGGGAATGCGTAGCCTCGCTGCGACTCGCGGGTGGCGTGGAGTTCGAGCAGACGCCCGGCGTAGTCGAATACCGCCTTCTCCGCCTTGTTCTTCGCGTTCGCCCACGCCGCATCGCCCAGCTTCGAGAGTGGCGGATTCTTTTTACCGATGCCCACGTAGCGCGCGACGAGGTAGCTCTGCTCCAGCGGAACGTAGAGCTTCGCGCCTCCGGCAAACTCCAACACGAGCACGTCTTCAGTGCCGACGGTCTTGAGTTCCAGAAAACGGGCGATGCCGTGTTCCAGATGCACGACCAGTTCGCCCTCGACCAATTCGCTGAAATCAATCTGCGAGCGGCTGCCGACTTCCTTCGCTCGCTTGATGGCGAGGCGGCGTGCGCGGTTGTTGCGATAGCGCCCGAATAGCTCCGCATCACTCAGCGCGGCGACCTTTCCCGCAGGGAAAATAAACCCGCGTGACAGCGTGCCGATGGTGAAAGTAACCGCGTCCGCCTCGACCGCAGGCAGCAATTCACGAAGCCGCTCCACTTCGCCCTCGTTGTTGCAAAATACAAACGTCGCCCACTCCTGCGTCCGCCATTCGCTAAGCTGCGCAAAGAACCGCTCGCGCTTGATTTCATCAACGACGAAATCACCCGCTTCAAACTGACCGAGCCCGTGCTCGAAAAACGCCGTTGAAAAATCAACCGCACCCGGGACTTCGGATAACGCAGAACTATCAACCACCGATGGCTCGGATGACACGGATTTAGCTTCCGCCTTTCGTTTACGCCCTTTGCGTTCCACCGGTGCTGGCTCATCAACTAAGACATCCGTGAAATCCTTGCCATCCGTGGTCAATCCATCCGCGCCATCCGAGAGTAGGTCATGGCATGCGATGTGGACGAGCGCGTCCATCCAGCTTGCGTCCACATCCACCGTCACATCTTCCGTGCGAATGTAGTCGCACAGTTTTTTGTCGAGCGTCTCCGCCTCGCCGAGCAGCAGCGTGCATTGCGGGAGGTGCTCCACGCTTGTTTGCGCATCGAGATCGAATTGCCGGATGCTCTCCACCTCTTCATCGAACCACTCCAGCCGCACCGGCAGCGCGTGATGAAAGCTGAACACATCCACAATACCGCCGCGTATCGCGAACTGTCCACGCGCCGTTACTTGCGGGACGTGCTCGTAGCCCGCATCGCCGAGCTTTTTCAGCAAAGAATCTCGGTCACATCGGGTGGCGCGCTTGATTGTCAGTTCAAGACGGCGCAGCTCCGCCTCATCCACCACGCGATCCTCCAACGACGCTCGTGTGAGAAGGATGATGCGCCCCTTTTTCCTCGCCTTCGCATCGGCCTCCACCAATCGCTGCACCACACCGAGCCTTTCAGCCACCGTCTCCGGGTCTGGCAGCGCGCCCTCGACGGGAGCACTTTCCAACTCGGGGAAAAAGTCAGCGCCGGGAAACCACTGACTGAGTTCGTTGTGAAGTTGCTCCTGCGTGCGGACGTTTTCGCACACGAGCCACAAATTGCGTCCCGCCTTTTCGCAAACTCGCGCAATCACACCACAAAGCGCTGCGTGTGCATTTTCGACGACGTTGGCAAAAACACCCCGCTCCCCTGCCATCACGGCACGCAGCTTCTCCGCGAGCGCTGGCTCCCGGGCTATGGCGTCCAGCAAATCGGGCGGGCGCGGCGGCATTGGACGCGGGAGAGAAAACGAGAGCGGTGCTCGCGGCAAGCGATCCTGTGAAGCACCTCTTGGCCCGCGTGCATTTGTGCGCTACTGCTGCGGGATGCTTCCGTGGTTTCAAGATCGCTTCCCGCTTTACCTCGCGCCAATGGCCGGGGTGACGGACACGACATTCCGCCAGCTCTGCAAAGAGTATGGCGCGGATGTGATGGTGAGTGAATTCGTGAGCGCCGAGGGCATTTTCCGAAAGAACGAGCGCACGATGGAGTATCTCGACTTCAGCGAAAGCGAGCGCCCGCTGGGCATCCAGCTTTTCGGCGGCGACCCGGAGCATCTCGCCGAGGCCGCAAAGATTGTCCTCGAATGGAAGCGCCCCGATTTTCTCGACATCAACTTCGGCTGCCCCGTGAGCAAAGTCGTGAGCAAAAATGGCGGCTCATCGCTACTGCGCGACTGCCCGCTGCTCGCGCGAGTCGCATCCGCAATCGTGAAAGCCGTCGCGCCTTTCCCCGTGACTGCGAAAATGCGCATCGGCTGGAGCACCGACACCATCAACGCCACGACCACCGCGCGCCTGCTGGAAGACTGCGGCATCCAGGCCATCGCCGTGCACGGCCGCACGAAGGAACAGGGCTACAGCGGTTTGGCGGATTGGGATGTCATCGCGCAGGTCGCCGAATGCGTGCGCGTGCCGGTCATCGGCAACGGCGACCTCGTCACCGCGCAGGATGTCGAGTTGCGCCGTAAAACCACGCGCATCGCCGGCGCGATGATCGGACGCTCGGCCATGCAGCACCCGTGGATTTTCCGCGAAATCAAACACTACCTCGCCACGGGAACACATCTCGCGCACCCATCGCTCGACGAACAGTGGACTCACATCCGCCGCCACTGCGCGATGGAAACCGCGCGACAGGGCAACGAACTTTACGCAATGCAATCCATGCGCACACAGCTCATGGCCTACTCGCGCGGAATGCCCGACGCCAAACGCCTCCGCGAAAAATTCGCCCATGTCGCCTCGCTCGCGCAGCTCGACGATATCGCAGCGGAGAACATCGCCTCACGACCCACAGAGAGTTCTACTCACTCCCATGCCACGACTCTATCCGTGTAGGAGCTTTGCGCAGGCGCATATCATCCGTGGTTTTTTTAACACGCATGATGTCGAAGCCCACGTGCTGCATGAAAACGCAGCGACTTTCTGGTGCACCAGTGGCCCCGGCTGCGTGCTCGCCATTCACGAAACAGATTTGGAGTTTCTTCCAGAAATCCTCAGCGCACCGCGTGAATCGCTCACCGATGACGAGGATATCCCATCGGGCGATTTTTCGGAATCCGGACAAGGGCCGATGCGCTACGACAGCGGCTTCTTTCTCGGAATGGTCTTGGTCGGCACTGCGATAG
This sequence comes from Prosthecobacter debontii, assembly GCA_945868985.1. GTDB lineage: Bacteria > Verrucomicrobiota > Verrucomicrobiia > Chthoniobacterales > Chthoniobacteraceae > SXWH01. The sequence continues at coordinate 6,866 of CAMBOD010000107.1, forward strand.
TGTTGGGATTTTGCATCCTATGTTTGGGATTACATTCGATTGACCTGTTCCTCACGGGGCAGTTGCGAGACATCAGTGAGCCAGTCTATAGCCAAATTGGGTTTGGCATGGCCGATGTGGTTGCAGCCATCAAAGCAGGAATGATCGGTGGATTGCTCGCAGGGGTTGCCATTATTACTGCGCGGCAATTTCGTCCTGATGCGACTGGAATTATTCCGTATATCCTTCGTTGCCTCCTGCTAATCTACCTGTGCCTGTCGCCGCCGATAGTCTATGTCGTGTGGTTGCTTTATCTTTTGAAAACCTACT
>CAMBOD010000108.1 GCA_945868985.1 Prosthecobacter debontii
ATGGTGGCCATCCTCCACAAGCAGCTTGCGCTGCCCGGCACCTTGCACAGAACTTTGCAACTTCTGAGCGTTCATCCATTTGAGAAAATGCCTCTCCATGAACTACTTGCAAAACATGACTTCAACCCTTTGACACCGCAAGATTGCAACCAATTACTACTGTGGTAGTTACTGCCGGACACTCGTGGGATTGGTTATATTCGGGGTAAAGTGAAGTGCGTCGTATTACCCTCATCAAAACGCCCATGGCCAGAGATTTATTCGCGACCAATAAAGGCATAAATGCGATGCCGTAGTTTCGCTCGGATGCTACTGCGTTGAGCGGCGAACACTCAAATCCAGCCGCTGATTCGAAGCGGCTATTTCGTTGACCTTCCTACACCCAGCGTGTCCAAGGGCGGCAAAGACCGCTCGATCTTGGGAAATATCATCGTGGGTGATCCGGGCACGCTGCCTAAGGAGAGCAACGAAGCACTGGAAGCCTTCATGAAATCCCTGAAGGGCGTTGCGAAGTAACAGCGGTTGCGCATTCGCGCCTTGCGCACGCGGCTTTCCTCCGCGAAAAGACGCGCCATGTCCGAGATGAATAAACCAGTCATCGAGCAAGCGACGATGGATGATCTGCCAGCGATGGTGGATTTACTCTACGACCTTTTCAGCCACGAGGGAGACTTCGTGCCCGACCGCGCCAAGCAGGAGCGCGGGCTCTTACTCATCCTCGAACAACCGAGTCGCGGGCGCATTTTCGTCTATCGCTGGAACGGACAGATCATCGGGATGGTGAATTTGCTTTTTACCATCAGCACGGCGGAAGGCGGCTTTGTGGTGCTGCTGGAAGACGTGATCGTGCATCACGAATTCCGCGGACGCGGAGTGGGGTCGCAACTCCTCAACCACGCCATTGAGTATGCAAAGCAAAAGGAATTTCTCCGCATGACGCTGCTCACCGACCGCATCAACGAAGAAGGTCACGAGTTCTTCTCGCGTCTGGGCTTCTTCAAATCGCAAATGATCCCGCTGCGTCTCCCGCTAGCGAAGGACGCCGCAACTTTGCCAAAGGCATAGAGAATGCCGGACGGCTACACGGATCTTGGTTTTGCGCGGGTGGATACCGATCGGAGACGTCGCTGTGGTTTTCCCGAGGTGATTTTCGGGATGGGAAAAACGGCGGAGCAGGTTGTGGCGATTGCTCGTGTGATTTTGGAAAAGGAAAACGTGCTGCTCGTGAGTCGTGCTACGGGCGAACAGTGGCGGGCAGTCGTGGCGGAGTTTCCCGAAGCACGCTGGCACGAACGGGCACGATGCATCACCGTCGAGCGCGTCGCATTGCCGAAACTCGGTGGCACCATCGCCGTAGTGTGCGCGGGGACTAGTGACATGCCAGTGGCGGAGGAAGCCACAGTGACGCTGGAGATTTTCGGAAACACCGTGGAGCGCATCACGGATGTGGGCGTGGCCGGGCTGCACCGATTGCTCGCGGTGCGCGACCGTCTCGAATCGGCAAATGTGGTAATCGTAGTCGCTGGAATGGAAGGCGCGTTACCGAGCGCTGTCGCCGGCTTGGTGAGCAAGCCGGTGATCGCCGTGCCCACGAGCATCGGCTACGGCGCGAGCTTCGGCGGAGTCGCAGCGCTGCTCGGGATGCTCACATCGTGCGGCAGCGGCGTGACGGTGGTGAACATTGTCAACGGTTTCGGCGCAGCGTTCGCGGCAGCGCAGATTAACCGACTGGCGAACTCATAGCCCAAATAGCATTTCATCCTCGGCGCGCCTACTCCGCCAGCAGCTTCTCCACTTTTTCCGTGAGGTCTTTGCGTGCGTCGGTGTCGGCGACGATGCCTTGTTTGTTCACGAGCCACATCGCGGGGATGCCGTCTATTCCGTATTTCTGTGCAATGTCGTTCTGCCAGCCCTTGCCGTCGAAATACTGGGGCCAAGTCATCTTCTTTGCCTTTGTCACACGCTTGAGTTCGGCCACTTCCTGATCGAGCGAGATGCCGATGATTTCAAAGCCTTTTTCTTTCAGCCGCTCGTAGGTCTTCACCAAATTCGGAACCTCCGCCATGCACGGCCCGCACCATGTCGCCCAGAAGTCTATGAGCACGACTTTGCCACGCAGTTTTTCAAGATCCACCTCGCTGCCATCCACCGCTTTGAATTTCAGTTCCAACGGCTTGCTCTTGAGTTCGGTCATCGCTTTCGCGCTTGCGATCCAGTCTTTCGCCATCGTGGCGATGTCAGAATTGGTGCTTTTCGCGAGTTCCTCCAGCACCGCAGGCAGACGCTCGGCGGCGAAGTCCTGCGTAAGTTGCAGACGAATCTCCACGAGCGTCATGTTGTCCTGATGATCGGGGAACGCCCTCATGTGTTCACTGAATTGCTTCTCCCACTCGGAGAGCGGCAGCTTTTTGTCGGCGACCAAATCCACCTCGGCGACGAGACGTGCCGTGCTGGCCTGCGCCTTCACGTTCGCGGGTGCATCTGCGGCGGCCAGAACTTCTGCGTAAATCTCCAGCGTCGGGCGGGCGTCTTTCGGCACTGGCAGGTCGAGTTCCTTGCGGATTTCCTGCGCGCTCGCCTCCTGCATCAACACGCTCCAGCGCATTGAGTGGCTGGGATACAGCTTGCGAAAAGACGCGATGAGCGCATCGGCTTTTGCGAGGCGTTGCTTCCATCCTTCGAGCACGACCTTGTCGTCTGCTTCATCAGACTCCGTATCATTCAGGAGCAACTCGATGCGTGCCGCCATGCCCTCCGCGCTGTCCGACGCCACCTGCGTATCGGCACTCTGCTTTTCCACCGCATGTGCGCCCAAAGAAAACGCAAGTGCGAGTGAAACGAAAAACGCGAGTGGCTTCATGCGCTATTCCGCGAGGAGCTTTTCGACCTTCGCTTCGAGTCCTTCGCCAGCGTTAGTGTCCACAAGTATTCCCTTTTTGTTCACGAGCCACATGCGCGGGATGGAGTTGATTCCGAACTTCTGCCCGAACTCGTTCTTCCAACCCTTGCCATCGAAATACTGCGGCCACGACATGCTCTTGTCCTTTGTCACACTCGCCAGCTTGTTTTTGTCTTGATCGAAAGAAATGCCGACAATCTCAAAGCCCTTGCTGTGCAACTTCTCGTAGGTCTTCACCAAATTCGGAATCTCGGCCATGCACGGTCCGCACCATGTCGCCCAAAAGTCCACAAGCACCACTTTGCCGTTCATTTTGGAAATATCCACCTCGTTGCCATTCGTCGCCGTGAATTTGATTTCGAGCGGCTTGCTCTTCAGTTCCGCATCGGCAGCCTGTTCCTTCAGTTGTTCGCGGATTTGCCCGTTGCCCGGATACGCCGGATAGGCCGCCATATGCGCTTCGGCGAGTTTCTTATACTCAGCCTCGTTATCCGCAGCCAACATCACCTGCCCAAAACTAGCAGTCGCTTTCGTCTCCTTATCCGCATCCGGCGCAGCGATGACTTCGGCGAGCTTCCTTTTAATATCGGCCTCGTTCTTCGGCGTCAGGCCGATCATCCCGCGCACGGAATTCGTCTCCGCCTCGCTGATTACAAGCCTCCAGCGACGCGGATCGTTCGGATGGGCCTTGAGAAAAGCAGCGCCTTTCTCGTCCATCGCCATAATGTGCTCCTTGAAAATCCTCTTCGCTTCCTCCTGCGACTTCGGACGCACCTTCGGCCCAGCCAGCATCTCCGCGATCACTGCCCAGTCTTTGTCTGCGGGGGATGCTTTCTCAATGGGAGCAGTAGCTTTTTCCTCAGCAGAAAAAGCAGGCACCATGGTGAGGACGGAAGCGAACAGGACGAAAGGTAGAATCTTCATGCACTGGCACGCTGACTATCCACCGCACGGATGGCAATGCCATTTGCCGCGACCTACGCGAGGCCGAGGTTTTTTACGATCGCGCTCGTCGAGGCGGGTTTGTTGAGCGTGTAGAAATGCAGGCCGTTCACGCCGAACTCCAACAACTCCTCGCACTGACGCGTAGCGTATTCGATACCGTATTCGGAAACGGCCGCATCGTCATCACCGAGAGAATCCAGCTTACTCACGAACTCCTCCGGCAACTGCGCGCCGCACATCTCGGTGAATTTCTTCGTCTGCTTGCCGGAGAGCACCGGGAAAATGCCGGGGATGATCGGCACATTCACACCGAGTTGCTTCGTCATATATTCAGCAAAGCGGTAGAAATCTTCGTTATCGAAAAATAGCTGCGTAATCACAAAGTCCGCGCCCTCTGCAATTTTTTCGCGGAGATGCCCCCAGTCCACCTCACGTCCGGCTTTCTGCGCGATGTGCCCCTCCGGGAAACCCGCTGTGCCGATGCTCAGGTCGCCGAGTTCGCGTAGAAAAGCAACCAGTTCACTCGAATATGTAAAACCACCGTCCGTCGCCGTCCATTCACTCGCACCCACTGGAGGATCGCCACGAAGCGCGAGGATATTTTTGATACCGCGCGCCTTGGCTTCGAGAACGACATCGTGAAGCTGATCGCGCGTCGAATTCACGCATGTCAAATGCATCATCGTCGTCAGCGCTTGCTCGCGCTGAATGCGATCCACGATACCGATAGTCTTCTCCCTCGTGCCACCACCCGCACCGTAGGTCACTGAGCAATAATCCGGTTTCAAAGCCATCAGCGCAGGCATCGTCCTTTCGAGCAAAGCACGCTCACCCTCGTCCGTCTTGGGCGGAAAAAATTCAAAAGATACCGCAGGGCGACTCGCAGTGCGGCAGGCTTCGTGGATGTCGCGGATGAATTGGATCATGAGCGTCGCACGCAATGCCAGAGGAACCGCTTCGTTGCAACCGCGTTCGTGCAAACATGTCGTTCACCCATCCGGCGTCACCCCTTTCACTCACTTCCTCTTCGGCTTCTTTGCAGAACTCTCTGTTTTTGTTTTCACCGCCGCATCCGTCTTCTTTTTCCCAGGAGACTCAGGGATGATCAAAATCATCCCCACCTGCAGCGCATCGCCACCACGGAGTTGATTGTAATTCGCAGCCTTGATGTGCCCCGCATACGCCCTGTTGTTATAGAATTTGATCGCGATTTTCCCCAACGTGTCACCCCTCGCCACCGAGTAACGCTTCGCACCGGGCGACATCGTATCCGGCTTGCTTGGGTCAGGCATTTCATTAGCGGGCGTTGGCTTTGGGTTACGCAAATCAGCGATGGTTTTCCTCAGCGACTCGTTTTCATTTCGCAAGCGCATCCCCTCACCTGTGGTCATATAGCCCTCCTTCGTGATTTTTAATTGCAGCCGCTTCTCGCAATCCGCCTTCGCAGAATTTGCTTCCTTTACCCGGCCACCCTTTGGCGCCAACTCCAGATACCTGTCATAGTGATGAATCGCATCCAGCGGCTCCTTCAGCTTGTCATCGTAAATGACCGCAATCGTGTAGTGAATATCCGCCGTCTTCGCCGAACCATCCAGCGCGCTTTCATAAGCGCGAATAGCCTGACGAAACGCACCCGCCTTCACCTGCTGCTCTGCACGTGCAACAGCATCGCGCTGCGGGTCCTGCTTGTCACAGCCTGCCAACATGAAAGCACACACAAGCAGAAGATTTCTCATCAACAAAACGCGCATCGGCGCATAGAAAACATCGTTCGTAAAAAAGCACGGGCGCAGAGCGGGCATGGCGGGCCTTTATCATGCAGCGCACTCACTCCGCAAGCCGCACGCTACTCTTGAATAGTTTAATAACGGGATCCTGAATGAGGGGCAGGGAGTATAAAAATGAAAGTGATGATGGACAACGAAGAATGCAGCCTACAAAGCGATTAGCTTCGCAGACTACATCAACGGAGAGACCGTTTGCGTTTATGGTATCTAAGCCGAGCCACTAATTGTGCAGCCGGGCAGTCGGCTTCCAGCGACTATGCACTTGCACGGTGTGGCGGACCCTGAGCGAGGCCTAGCTGAATAAATGAGCATCTCGCGCCTATGCGTGACTGAGTTGCAACTACCATGACGAATGGGAAAACCGGAAAAGATTTATGATTTTCCTTCGGCGCTGAAACAAGGGACTACAAGTATACCGACGATGACCGTGTGAGGCTGGCCGGGATGCCACCCGAAGGCTGCGCGCCTTTCAACAAGTGCCCGATGTTCCTTTTCAGCAGGAGCAAAGACTCTCACGAAACATGACCGAGCCTGCGAACCTCTTGCGAAACTGCCACATGATATTGAGCGCCAGCAGTCATTCACTTCGAGCTTCTAGCGCTACGTTGGCACCGCCCCCCTCGAACTGCTTCTTTGGATGGATCGATGGCGCACGGATGCTCCGACGTCGCCCGTCTCTCGCACGCTGAAGGTTTCAGTTGATTAAGCACCCTCCCTCCATCAGCGCAGTAGGCCCAAAAGAGTAATGCCTGAAAATTGGACTAAAAACGATCCCAAAAACTGGCACTCTTCTTTTCCGCAACACCGGGAATCGTGATGCTCTGGCCGGCTCGCAGCTTTCGCTCGTCGGTGATTTGATTGGCGCTCTTCAGAGCATCCACGGTCACTCCGTAATCCTTTGCAATCGCGCCAAGCGTCTCGCCTTTTGCAACGACGTGCGTGCTGCCCTTTGCAGGCGCTTGCTTCGTCTTGCGGGGCGCGGTCTTAGCAGCTTTTGCCGGTTGTTTCGCCTCGCGATTCTTCACGTAGTCCTTCAGCGCGGGATCAATCTGCACGATTTTGTCCGCCAGCTTTTCGTCCGCCTCGGCGTAAGCAGCGCGCACCCGTGCATCCCGCAGCGCAATCTTCCTCACCTGCTGATACTCCTGCTCCATGTTCGTCGCAGAGTGCAGCGCAGGCGCAGCGGTGAAAATGACGAGTGATGCGAAGAGCGAGAATTTTGAAAGCATCCCTCCAAATTATCTGCCAAGCGCGAAAGAAGCAAGGCAGTCACCATGGCATCACCTGCGCACCCCGCGCCTCGTGCCCTAGCGCTGATCACTGCTTGTGGATTGAATTTCGATTTTTTTCTTAAAACAAAAGACCCTGTGGCGTTTTGCACCACAGGGTCTTTGTAATTCTTAATGTGGCAACGCGGTTTGCGTTGCGCGGGGTTAGTAGCCTTCGCCGCCACCAAAGTCGCTGCGGCCTCCGCCGCCGCCGCCTTTGTAGCCGCCGCCGCCGCCGCCACCGCCACGGTAGCCGCCGCCACCGCCG
>CAMBOD010000109.1 GCA_945868985.1 Prosthecobacter debontii
GCACCGTCGGCGAAATGCCCCACACCCAGTCCGACCATGAAGTGATGCTGGTCCGTAAAGCCCGCGCATTTCAGCCCCGTAGCCTCCGCGCACTCGACGAGGCTGGTGAAATCCACGTGCGCTGTGAGATCAATCTCGCCCGGTCGTGCTAGAGGGTTCGGCTCGCGGTGGTGATTTGCGTAGGCGGAAAGCGTCCCCTCTGTCCGCTCCGGCGCATAGTATTCTGAGCGTTCATGGCCGTAATCCACTACCAGCACCCAGCCGCGCACGAGCTTCGCAGCCACGGTGGCGATCCATTCACGAGCGGCGAGGTTCACTTCCGTCGTGTAGCCCGGCGGGAGCGGTTGTGGGATTTGCGCGCAAGCAGTCGCCAGCATTTGTGAGGAAAGCGGTGCATCCACAAAACGAAAACGTCCGTCCTTCCCATCTACGCAGCGCTCGCACCAAATCATACCGTCCCACTTCACCACGTGAACGGGAAACGCATCGGGCAGTTCATTGGAAAAATGCACGCCGGTGAACGGCGCGAGTGCATCTAGCGATTCGCACCACTGCACACGTTCCGCATACTCGCGCAGTCGCACGCGCTGCTGCTCGGCGAGGGTTGGTGATGGCTCCACGATGTGATACGTCAGCGCCGAAAAAAACGCGCTCCCTCGCAACGCACCGAGCACATCCGCAGCGAAGTCGCCCCCATTTGCGCCCTGCTCTACGATGGAGAAATCTGACGGCCTGCCCATCCGCTCCCACATCTCCTCAAGCTGCACCGCTAGCAGCCGCCCATAGAGCGAACCCACGCTCACATTCGTAAAAAAATCCCCCTTTTTTCCAACTCTCGCCCGTCCGCCCGAGTAGTAGCCATTCACTGGATGATAAAGCGCTAGTTCCATGAACTGGGCAAACGTCATTGGCCCGTGCATGGCGATTTCCTCAGCGATAGTTTCTGTGAGCAGCATGAAAGTGCGAAGCGCCGACTCTCATACGTCGGATAAATTCTCAATCGAGAAGCGCCTTTGTTTCCCCGCCGCTTCTCCGTGCAATGACTACGGTTTGAATCCCATCCCAAAAACCATGACGGTCACCACAAGCGAAGCGAGCAGAGCGATGGCCGCGAGCGCGTAGATAGCCAATCCCGCCGGGTCTTTTTTCGCTGTCTTCTTTTGAAACGGCGAAGCGTTCATGAAGTTCGACGGCTTTGCACTGCTCTTGGCCACAGGCAGCACATGGTCATCCACCTCAGGCAGTTCCTGCGTTTCCTCGCCTGCGCTATCCGGATCAAAGACCGAATCAACTTTGCCGAATTGGATTTTGTCCCCGGCATTCAAAACGTGTTCCTCGTCGGCATTCAGCGATGTGCCATTCAGCTTCGTGCCGTTTGTTGAGCCGATGTCTTTTAAAATGAAGCCGTCTCCTTTCGGCGATATCTGCGCGTGGTGGCTGGAGACGCTCACGTCATCGAGGTGAAACGTGTTGTCCGGCGCGCGACCCACAGTCACCGTTTCGTCGGTGAGTTCGTGATCCATTTGGGAGCCGTCAGGGAGTGAGATGTGGAGCTTTGGCATGGCATCGGGATAAACGCGCCGCCCTCCCGTGGCAAATGACAAATGTGGAAACTGAACTTCCATCCACTCAGCTGATCAGCAGCAGGCGCAGTGGATCGCCGGGGCGGGTTTCGGGGGCGCGATGGATGCATGGAGGGACGGGGCTGCCGGGCCACTCGTTGGCGATGCGCCAGAGATTGCCAAGACCGAAGGAATATGGTCGCGCGTGTGGCAGCGGGGCGTAGTGCAGGTCGTAGCAGTGTTCGTTGAGAAATTCGCGGAAGGAGTCGTCATCTTTTCCTCCGAAGAGTTTGAGCAATTCCGCGCGCGTTTCTGGGATGTCCACACGGCGCTGCGCCTCTTCGTTGAGAAGGCCCTCGCTCGTCGCGCCGTGGTAGGTGCAAAGCCACGTGTCCGCCTCTACCGGAGCGCTGTCCACGTGAAAGGAAATCACGTCCGTGCGCACGGGCCCCGGTTCTTCGTCGCGAGGATAGCCGTTGATGCAATTGAGCGTGGGGTCGAGGTCGTGTTCGCGAAGAAGCCGCGAGTCTTCGAGCATCATCTCGATGGCCGCCCAGCCTGCATCACTCACGGGTAGGCTGGCGAATTGCGCTTCGTCGAGAACATGAATCCCTTCGTTCACGACGAGATGCTTCAGCACCTCTCCGAAATCCCCGCGCAGTGTGCGCGGCCAGCAGAGTGCATTAACGCCATCTGCAAAGGGTGTCGTGAGCAACTCGTGGAAACTGTTCACGCGCTTGATGCGTGGACAGTCGGGCAGGGTGAAAGGAGTCACGTGCGAGGAAAGGGCTACGCTACAATGATGTGGATTATCGGCTCTGCGGATTCAGCATCCGTTCATGCTTGGCGCTGGTGTGCGATAAAAATGCAGAGCTACGACTACAATCCCTTCGGCAGACTTTTGAGCGCATCCTTGAGTGCCTTGTGAACTTCTCCCTCGGCGTCATCATCGTCGTCGTCCGCTGTCTTCTTGGGAGTGGAAGGACTTGCATCATCGCCACCGCTCCAATCGAGGCCCTCGGTAAAGATCTTCACCGTGCAGCCCGACGCCGCAGGCTGAATCATGATTGTCAGCTTCGCATCGCCCTGCACGCGCTTGAGGATCGCATTCTGTTTTCCATTCAAACTTCCGGCCCCGTCCTTCCAGCCTTGTTGCTTGAGATTCGCCGAAAACTCCTTCGTCACCGCCTCCACCGAGCGCGCGCTGGAAAATTGGATCTGATTCACGATCTGTTTGAACTCCACATCGGTCGCATCCTTCGGCAGCGGCAGCTTCCGCGCGGGGATAAGTGGACCGGCTGCTGCCTTGCGCTCCTTTTTCACAGGTTCGTCCGCTTCAGCCACGGGCGGCTTTGGCGCGACTGCCGGTGCTTTGCGCACTTTTGCTGGCATCGGCGCGGCAAACGTCATGTCCACCTCCCACTTTTCCCCAAACGTATCGAGTTCCTCGCCCGTGGTTACGTGACCGGCCACATTCCCGCCCGCGATTTTAAACTCAGCCATTTTGATTTTACCCAACGAGGTGAACCCCTGTTTTTTGTGCGCGCTGTGGGCCACTTCGCAGCCAAAAATCCCGCCGTCGTGATGCACACTCAGAATCAACGCACTGCCCAGCTTCCCGAACGCAGCGTCGAAAGAAGGCTTCTTCGATGTCGCCGGATCTTTCTCCGTGAAGATCACTTTCACAGCCTCCTTCCCACTGAATGCTTCCTCCTCCTCCACGAGCACAAACTTGATCGCCGCATTTTTCCCGTTGCCCACAAACTTTCCAGTCACGGTCGGCTTCACCGGTGCATCGGGCTTCGCGTCGCCAGTTCCCGGATTCGCCGGAGTTTGTGCCGTGGCGAAATCCGCAAGCGTCAGCGCGAGCACAGTCGCAGAGATTTGCCAGAAACGTAGGAAAGGAAAGGTCTTCATGGATGGTTGATGGTGATTGGTTGCAGAGGCTTTTGGTGTGTTCGCGAGAAATTTGCGAGCGAACATATCAATTGAAGGATGGAGACTTGAGGACAGTGGATTTGGCATTTGATGGCGAGTGGGCTTTCGGGGGCTTGCACTTGGGCGGCGGGGGAAACATCTTGGCGGGATGATTTTTCGTTTAGCTTTTGCACTGGTGGCTTCGGCTGTGTTTGCGGGGGAGGATGCTGCATTGGAGGGGCGGTTTATTTCCAATGCGCGGCAGTTCATCATTGAGGGGAAGCGGAGCGGGGAGGGGTATTTTTCGCAGGATGGGAAGCGGATGATTTTTCAAAGTGAGCGGGAGGCGGGGAATCCGTTTTACCAGATGTATGTGCTGGATTTGGAGAGCGGGGAGACGACGCGGGTGTCGCCGGGGACGGGGAAGACGTCGTGCGGTTTTTTTCAAGCGGGGACGGGGCGGGTGTTGTTTGCGAGCACGCATGAAGATGCGGAGGCGGTGGCGAAGCAAAAGGCGGAGCTGGAGTATCGCGCGAGCGGGAAGCAGCGGCGGTATTCGTGGGATTACGATGGGGCGATGGATATTTTTTCGGCGAATGCGGACGGGACGGGGCTGGTGAATTTGACGAAGTCGCCGGGGTATGATGCGGAGGGGGCGTTTTCGCCGGACGGGAAGAAGATTGTGTTTTGTTCGCTGCGCGGGGCTTTTCCGCTGGAGAATCTTTCGGCGGAAAATCGGGCGCGGTATGAGAAAGATCCGGCGTGGTTCGGCGACATCTACATCATGGATGCGGATGGCTCGAATGTGCGGCGGCTGACGGATGCGGCGGGCTATGATGGCGGGCCGTTTTTTTCGCCGGATGGGGAGCGGATCCTCTGGCGGCGCTTCGATGTTAGTGGGATGAATGCGGATATTTTCACGATGAAGCTCGATGGGAGCGATGTGCGGCGGCTGACGGATTTTAAGGCGATGTCGTGGGCGCCGTTTTTTCATCCGAGCGGAAAGTATGTGGTGTTCACGTCGAACAAGCTGGGGTTTGAAAATTTCGAGTTGTTCCTCGTGGATGCGGCGGGCCGACACGAACCGGTGCGCGCGACATTCACGCCGGGCTTCGACGGGCTGCCGGTGTTTTCGCCTGATGGGAAAAAGTTGTCGTGGGCGAGCGGGCGAACGTCGGATGGGAAGTCGCAGATTTTCCTCGCGGACTGGAATCATGAGGCGGCGCTGAAGGCGCTGGAGGAAGCGCCGAAGCGTGCAGTGCCGGAGAAGTCGCTTGATGAGCAAGTGCAGGAACTTGAGAAATATTTGGATGCTGCGGCTTTTGCGAAGCCTGCTGGAGGAGCGGGTGGAGGTGCTTCATTTCATGGCGGCACCATCGTGCATACGCCGTTGGGTTCATTCGCGCTACCGAGCATCGGAGGGCAACAGTTGCAGCCGGAGATTTCGGCAGAGGATGCGAAGGCCGAAGTAAGCTGGCTTGCGGATGAGAAGCGCGATGGCCGCGGGGTGGGAAGCGAGGGCGCACGGATGGCGGCGGACTGGCTGGCGGAGTATTTTAAGAAGGTGGGTGTGATGCCGCTGCCGGGCGTGGATGGATATTTTCACCCGTTTGAATTTAATTCGGGCGAGCGTGTGGATGCGGCGAAGACGGCGCTCAAAATCAATGAGGGTGTGCCTGCGGTGCTCGACCGTGATTTTCGTCCGCTGCCTTTCAGCTCGAATGAGGAGGCGCGTGGTGCGGTGGTTTTTGCGGGCTACGGTCTGAACGTGCCGGAGGGGACGGGGCAGCGACGCTACAACAGCTACGAGGGGCTGGATGTGAAGGACAAGGTGGTGCTTATTCTGCGCTACGTGCCGGAGGGGGTGGATGCACCGCGTCGTGCGCATCTGAATCGCTACGCCGGGCTGCGTTACAAGGTGATGATGGCGCGCGAGCGTGGCGCGAAGGGTGTGCTCGTGGTGACGGGGCCGAATTCGCCGAATGCGGGGGAGCTTTTGCCGCTGAGCGGTGACGGGAGCAATGCGGACAGCGGGCTGCCTGCGCTGAGTGTGAGCGGGGCGTTTGCCGATGCGCTGCTGAAACCGTCGGGAAAGACGCTGAAGGAATTACAGTCGGCGCTTGATGATGAAAATCCGCACGCGCAGGGAGGGTTCGCAGTGCCGGGCGCGTCCGCGACTTTCACCGCTGGTGTGATTCACGAAAAGAAGATGGATCGAAATGTGGTTGGCTGCATCAAAGTGAAGGGCGCGACGGAATGGGTGATTCTCGGCGCGCACTACGATCATCTCGGTCGCGGAAAAAATGGCGGCAGTTCGCTCGCGCGCACTGGCGAGGAGGGAAAAATTCACCCCGGCGCGGACGACAATGCGAGCGGCACAGCGATGGTGATGGAGATCGCCGCCGCGCTGGCGAAGGAGCACGCGGAGCATCCGGAAAAATTCTGCCGTAACATGGCGTTTGCGCTGTGGAGCGGCGAGGAGTCGGGATTGCTGGGCAGTAGTGCTTTCGTGGAAAAGCCGCCGCTCGATATGAAAAACGTAGTCGCCTACATCAACGCCGACATGGTGGGGCGGCTGCGCGAAAATAAGCTGCTCGTCCAGGCGGTGGGTTCGTCGAAGTCCTGGCCGCGCATCATCGAAAAACGCAATGTCGCAGCGGGTTTCGCGCTCACGTTGCAGGAAGACCCATATTTGCCGACCGACGTGACTTCCTTCTACCCAAAGCGCATCCCGGTGCTGAATTTTTTCACGGGCAGCCACGAAGACTATCATCGCCCGACGGACACGGCGGACAAAATCAACGCCGATGGCATCGCGCGCATTGCGACGTTTGCGAAGGGCATCGTGCTCGATGCGGCGCAGTCGCCGGAGCGGATTGAGTTTTCGCGAGTCGAGCGCAAGGATCAGGGCGGAGGGCGCGACCAGATGCGTGCTTACCTCGGCAGCATCCCCGATTACGCGACGGAGGTGAAGGGCGTGAAGCTCAGCGGAGTGCGCGCCGACAGCCCCGCCGAGAAGGCCGGGCTGAAAGGCGGCGATGTGATCGTGGAGTTTGCCGGGCAAAAAATCGCGAACATCTACGACTACACTTACGCGCTCGACGCGGTGAAAATCGGCCAGCCCGTGAAGGTCATCGTGGAGCGCGAAGGCAAGCGCGTGGAAATCACCGCGACACCCGAGGCGCGGAAGTAGTGAGGTTTCCACCTTGCCACCGTATGTGGGGTCTGGGCTAAAAGAGGGCGATGACTTCGCCTGAAAAGCACCCGACGCTGACCGTGGGCGAGTTCTACACACGACACTCGGAGTCGTTGCAACTCGAACCACTCACGGAGGCGGGCATTGGATTCCAGCGACGAATCCGCGAGCCCACGATTAACCGGCCCGGCCTGGCGCTGTGCGGTTTCTTTTCGTATTTCGCGGACAAACGCATCCAGGTTATGGGATCGGCGGAGCTGTCGTATTTGAAAAGTCTGCCGGACAAGGAAGTGAAGCAACGCTGCGAGGCGATGTGCGAGCATCCCATCCCGTGCATCGTGGTGGCGCGGCATCATCGCGTGCCGGAAGCGCTCATCATTGCGGCGCGGGATCGCGAGATAGCGGTGTTCAGCACGCCGATGGTGACGATGCGTTTCATCAATGCCGCCACACTCGCGCTGGAGTTCGATTT
>CAMBOD010000110.1 GCA_945868985.1 Prosthecobacter debontii
GGTGTTTGTTTCGGTGTCGCTGGCTTTGAGTGTTTCAGTGCCGTTGTTGTTATTGAGAGGGTAGCCATTTTCCAGCGTGAGCGGAATCCATGGGCCGGCGATGACGTTATTGGTGGATTCAATGAAGTAGTTTAGGTCCGTTGTTGAGGGGGCGGGGCGGGTGTAGGTGAGGGTGAGCCGACTGCCGAGGGTTTCATCAAGTGTGACTACGGGGATGCCTAGTGTGTTGGGCTGGTAGTTAGTGAGGGGGGGGAGACCGAGTGCGTATTTGAGGAGGTTGGGAATGTTGTCTGCGGCGGGTGTGGCGGAATCTGCAGCAGCGGGGGATTGCGCAGCAGCGAGGCTACCGAATCCCGCGATTTTCCAGACGTTGAAAGGGGAGTCGAGGAGTTGCACGGTTGCGGAGTCGGGTGTGCCAAGGTTGTAGTTATTGCCGGCGCTGAGGCTGAGGGTGATGTTTTGTGTGCCGACCACGGCCGTGTTGTTCAGGGGAGTGACTTTGATGCTGGTGGAAATCGCGCCGATGGGGATGGTGATGGTGCCACCCGTGGCCGAGAGGGTGTAGCGGGTGCCCGGCGCGGCCTGCCCCGCTCCTGCGGCGGTTTGAAAGGAGATGCTGGTTGCGAAGTCGGTATTGCCTGTGCGTGCGATGGTGAAGGTGCCGGTGTTGGAGGTGGATTCCTGTGCGATGGGGTCGGTCGCGGATATGGAGATTTGCGGGACGGGGAGCACGGAGAGTTCGAGGGCGAGGCCTAGATCGGGGCTGGTCGTGCTTTTTTGGTGGACGGAAACTGCGATGGTGTGGGTTCCCTCGGTGAGACTGGCCTGGGACAGCCAGATGCGGGCGTTGGTGCCCGAAACACTGCCGACTGGCTGGCTCAGGTCGATGGTTTGGAGTGTGGCTTCGTTATCTGCGTTGGCGGAGGTGGTATAGTTGAAGCTGTCGGCGACGGGTTTGGTGGGGTCGGTGGGACTGGTCGGAATGTTGACAGTCGCGACCAGAACGCCGTCTAGGTAGATGTAGCCGCTGTCGTCCATGAGGTAGCGGATGGTTGGTTTGAGTTTACCGCCAGCGGGAACGGTGAAGTTCTTGCGGAAATAAGCAGTGTAACGCTGACCGCTCGTGGGCGTGGTGATCGTGGTGCCGAGTGTTTTAAATTCCGAGTTCGACGAGTTCAGGTAGTCAATCGCCCCAAAACCAAACGGCGCAGCACCAGTGCCGGAATCAAAGGTGTTGGAGTTTCCGGGAGTGCCGGTCTGTTTTGGCGTAGCACCAAAAATCGGCCCGTCATATTGCGTGGCAAAGGTGACATCGGGGAGATGCCATGTCGTATTAAAATTTGGGTCTTGGGTGCCGTTCGTGCGATTTGGGAGAACGCCAGTTGAGCCGCCCATCGGGCACATATACGCCCAACCCGTGGCGTTCCAGGGGATCAGAATTTCCGAGAGTTGCGCAGCGGTGATGTTGGAATATCCCGAATGGCTGAGGGTATTGAAGGTATTGAAACTGCGGACGCGAAAGTAATAGACATTTGCGGGAGAGACGGTGCCCGTGGTGTAGGTGCGCACGTTGGCGGACACCGAGGCTATCTGGGTAAAGTTTACACCATCTGTGGACTGTTCGATTTTGAAGCCGTCTTCGTTGTTCGAATTGTCCGCCCACGTAAGCAGGATGGTGGCTGCTTTCGGCGAAGCCGTGAGCAGACTTGGCGCTGCTGGCGGACCCGGCACACCCACGAGGGCCTCAATCAATGCAGTGCCGCGTGGCGAGCCCCATCCGGTGCAAAGATCGTAGCCAGCGACGGCATCATATTTCGTCGGACTTCTTGTGCTTTTATTGTTGCCCGTGGTGGTGTCATAAAAACAGGCGCTGTAGTTCGAGCCAGAGCCTATCGAGTAGATTGTGGGATTGATAAAGCCGACCGGGGGGCGGCCACTGGTTGCGGCGTGTTGATTGACCAAGGCGGTGAACGCCGCCCACAACGGCGCCGCACAACTGGTGCCGGTAACGGTTGCCGAGCCACCGTTGTTGTCCCTGATGTAAACATTGCTAGCAGTCAGCGCGACATCGGGAATGTTGCGCTTCGTTGTAGAGCCTTGGTTGTTGGTCATGTTGAGGCCCATCTGCCAGCTAGGAATATTCACCGTGGTGCTGACGCCGCCGCTGCTGCCTATACCGCCGCCTGAGTTCCAGACAGTCTCCGAGACGTAGCTGCCCCCAGCGCCGCTGGTAGTCAGGGTCGTGCCGCCGACGAGCGTGATATTCGGGCTTTCGTCCGGGAATGGAATACTTCCAGTGAAAGCATCGGAGTCACCTGATGCTGCGAAGAACGACTGCCCCTGTGCGGCCATCTGCAGAAATATCGCTTCTGCGGCTGGATCACTAGTCCCGCCGCCCCACGAGCAACTGATCTGCCTTGAGAGATTGTCGTTCGCGATTTTGCTAAGCATCGTCACCCACGGGCTCGGGTTCGGTGCGATATACACGTAGATATTCTCCAGACCTGGCGCCATGGCCATGGCGACTTCGATATCTAGGCAGACCTCGACGTTGTTACCACCGGGAGTGCTCACCCCTCCATTGACCGGAACATTGACCAGCGGAATGTTCGGTATCCCAAACTGATTGCGGTAAGCTGTGATGTCGCTTGGGTAGTAGCTGTCGAATTGGACCAAGGCGACGCTCTGCCCGGTGCCTGTCAATGTAACATCCGGAATGTAGGCCGCGCGGAAATCATTCCCTGCATAGCCTCCGCCTGGCGCTGTGCCTGCAAAAGGCACAAGGCTCCCGCTTTTAGCCGCAGGCTGTCGTTTAAGATTAGGGCGGGGGATTGAGTAGTCATCCAGGCCGCTCACGTTTGAAATGGCAACCGCAAGATCGATGGAGGGCTCGGTATCCGGTGCAAAAAACTGTCTGTCCTCGTTCGGGTGCTTGTAGGTTTTCAGCGTCACGCCAAAAGCCTTCTCCACATCCGCGATCTTGCCTTTGACATCCAGAACCACGCGATTGGGATGCGTCCCAGTGACGTTGAATCCCTTCGCTTTCGCATAATCTATAACGGCTTGATAGTCCTGTTCGGTGGGGCCAAATCTTTCTGTGAACTGTGCCGGGGTGATGAAGCGCCTGAAATTTGGGCTGGCGGGATTATAAATTTCCGCGAGGAGGTTGTTGAGTTCGGCTTGGTTTCGAAGAGGTAATCCAATTGCAAGCGTCAGATTTTTAGCTCCATCGGGACGGCCGTTCTGCTTTAGTCCTGCAACTGACTTCGGAACATGATTGCGAAGCTGCTGCCTGTCGCCAGACCAGGCTGGCACGGCAAAACAGTGAAGCAACAAGAGAAACCAAAAAAGGAGAGGTCCCGTCAGTCGAGGATTGTTGAATCGCAAACGCATTCAGAGTGTTGTCTTACCCACTACAGCCAGACGATCAACTGCAACTATGACTAGATGGAGCTTTTGCACAAAGCCGCGCGGTAGGCAGTGTTGTGAAAATGCTATCCGCACTGCTGAGTGTGTGCGTAGTTTCCGCCTCGTGAGGAAATGGAAGCGCGAGATCAAGAATGCCGTGCTCATCTTGTTCGCCATCTTTTCGGCGGCGATGGGCATTCATGGCTTTCTACTTTCGAGCCGATTTATTGATGGAGGAGTCACTGGCATCTCCATGCTCATGTCGGAGGTTCTCGGTTGGTCACTGCCACTGTTGATCGCCGTCATTAATATCCCCTTCATCGCACTCGGCTATCGTCTCATCGGGCGCGCCTTCGCCATCCGAAGCATCCTCGCCATCGCGGGGCTTTCGCTCTGCCTCGCGACGGTGCCTTTTCCCGATGTCACGCCGGACAAACTCCTCACCGCCGTCTTCGGCGGCGTCTTCCTCGGCGCGGGAATCGGCCTCGCCATTCGCGGCGGGGCTGTGCTCGACGGCACCGAAGTCGCCGCGCTCCTCATCAGCCGCAACGTCCACATCCTCCGCGTCGCCGATGTCATCCTCGGCCTGAACATCCTCATCTTTCTCACCGCCGCATTTTTCCTCGGCGTCGAATCCGCCCTTTACTCCATCCTCACCTACTTCGCTGCCGCCAAGATGCTCGATTTCATCCTGCACGGTCTCGAGGAATTCACCGCCGTCACCATCATGTCGGCGAAAAGCGACGCCATCCGCATCGCCATCACCGAGGTGCTGCGGCGCGGCCTCACCGTTTACAAAGGGCGCGGCGGCGTGAACAACGTCGAACAGGAAATCCTCATGTGCGTCGTCACGCGTCTGGAGGTCGGGAAAATCAAATCCATCGTCAAGGAACACGACCCCGTCGCATTCATCATGGTCCACGCCCTCTCCGATGTTTCCGGCGGCGTTCACCGCAGGAAATCCATCTATTAAGGCTTACGGTCTCGGTAGAATATGCCTGCTCACTTACTGCGGCGGGTTCTGGGTGGTGGCAGGGAAGGTGAGTTCGGTCGTCCGCAGGGAAACGCGCAGTTCGCTCAGCATGGCGGAGGGGATTTTGTGGGAACCGTAGAGATCGAGATATTGCAAGCTGGTGAGTTCTTTGAGTCCATGTACGTTTTGCAGCGCAGGGCAGAAGATGAGACTGAGCGTGTGAAGTTTGGTGAGCCCCTTCAGGCCATCCACGTTTTGCAGCGCGGGGCAATGGCTGAGGTTGAGGTTTTGCAGGGCAGTGAGGTTCTTTAGAGCGTCCACGTTTTGTAGAGCGGGACATCTGGTGAGGTCGAGACAGGCCAGACCGGTGAGGCCCTTCAGACCGTCCACATTTTGCAGCGCGAAGCATCCGTAGAGATCGAGATATTGCAAGCTGGTGAGGGTCTTGAGTCCTTCCACGTTTTGGAGTATGAGGCATCCGCTGAGGCTGATATTTTGCAGACGGGTAAGGCTCTTCAGACCGTCCACGTTTTGCAGCGCAGAGCATCCGATTAGGTCAAGCCTTTGCAGGTTTGTGAAAGAGTTCAGTGCGTCCACATTTTGTAGCGCGGTGCAGTCGTGGAGAATTAGCGTTTGCAGTCCGGTGAGGCCCTTGAGGGCGTCAAGGTTTTCGTCCTTACATCCCACGGCACTCAATTCCGTGGGGTGGAGATGGTGGAGCATTTCGCGGTAGCGGCCAAGGTGGGGGACATCTCCCATCACAAGCACGCGTTCGTGCTCGCCCCATGTCTCTTTTTTGAGCGCATTGTGCCAGTCCTGCCGGATGAGGCTGATGGCATCATCGCACGTCCACTTGAACCCCGCCTCCTTCGCTTCGCGGACGGCGTTGTTGTAGGCGTTGAGCTTCCACATCTGCCAGCCGATGACGCCGAGGAAGAGGACGATGAGCACGCACCAAATCTTTTTCCCAAAGCTGCTCTCGCTATGCGTGGTGTGCCCGTCTTTCACACAAGTCTTCTGCCGCGCGCGGGGAATGATGACAAGGCGCTACGCGCGCATGCGGTCGAGGATGTTTTGCATGATGCGCTGGGCGCGGGCGTCGGGGCCGCGGGGGGCGTGGTAGATGGTGGGGCGCTGAGGGCGTCGACTCACCAGCAGGTGGCGGCGTTGTTTTTTTTTTGCCGTCGTTGGTGGAGCTGCCGTCTGAAATTCCCGCCTAGCACTTTGACGGGAATACTTGCAGCCTGCCGCGCTGCACGCTACGCCCGCGAAATGACTTCACCACTCCGCTCCCGCCGCTCCTTTCTCACCGAACTCGCCGCTGGCATCGCCATCGCCCCGTGGGTAACGCGCGGACTACTCGCGCAATCGCCAAACTCCGTCATCCATCACGCCACCTTCGGCTGCGGCGGGCAGGCCTGGTCGGATGTCACCTCCATCGCCTCGCACAAGGCGGTGAAGATCGTCGCGGGATGCGACGTGGATGAAAAACGCACGAAGGAATTCCGTAAAAAATTCCCTGACGCCCGCGTGTATTCGGATTTCCGCGAGCTGCTGGAAAAGGAGAAGGATTTGCAGAGCGTGAACGTCTCCACGCCCGACCACATGCACGCGCCCATCGGCGTCTCCGCTCTGAACCGCGGCATCCACGTCTATGGCGAAAAACCGCTCGCGCACGAAGTGTATGAAGTGCGCAGGATGACCGAGATTGCGCGGGAGAAAAAACTCATCACGCAGATGGGCATCCAGATTCACAGCAACAGCGAATACCGCACGGCGTGCAAAGTGATTCAGGACGGCCTCATCGGCAAAGTGCGCGAGGTGCATACGTGGAGCAGCAAGAAATGGGGCGACAACGGCAAGATGCCCGAGCCCAAGGACCCGGTGCCCGAGGGACTTGATTGGGATAAGTGGATCGGAGTTTCCGCGATGCGTCCCTTCATCGGCGGCGAATGGTATCATCCGAGCAACTGGCGCAAGCGTCTGGATTTTGGCACAGGGACTTTTGGCGACATGGGCTGCCACATTTACGATCCCGTTTTCAAAGCACTCGCGCTCACCGCGCCGCTGAGCATTCGCAACGATGGTGCCGCGCCCAGCGAGCACTCATGGGCCACGGATGCAACGGTGGATTACATTTTCCCCGGCACTGCATTTACCGAGGGGAAAACCGTCCGCGTCGTGTGGTATGACGGTGACCAGCGCCCGCCGCAGGAAATCCAGGACGCCGCAGGAATCAAGAAAGGCGAGAAAGGCAAGGAACTCCCAAGCCAGGGCAGTATCTTCCTCGGCACCGATGGCGTATTGATCCTCCCGCACGTTTCGCAGCCACGCCTCGGCGGTGCCGCAGAGGGCAAGACCTTTGAGAAAGTGAAAGGCGACAATCACGCGCATCAATACATCGAAACCATCCTCGGCACCCGCAAAGCCTGCGATGCGAACTGGGACTACGCTGGCCCGCTCACCGAGGCGATTCTACTTGGCTGCGTCGCCACGCGCTTCCCGAAGCAAACGCTCGATTGGGACGCCACCGCGCTGAAATTCACGAAGGTGGAAGCCGCCAACCAATACATCAAGCGCGCCTACCGAAAAGGATACGAAGTCGCAGGGCTATAAACTGCGGCCCAACTTCAAGAGCCACACTTGCCAAAGACAGGAGCGCGATTAAGCTGCACGCCCTTTTCAAAACAACCAATACAACAACATGGCACACGAACTACCCGCACTTCCTTAC
>CAMBOD010000111.1 GCA_945868985.1 Prosthecobacter debontii
GTTGTCCGTGCGCGAAAACATCATCCTCGCCATGCAGGCGGGACGTGGATTTGTGCGGCTGCTACCTCGTCGCAAACAGGAGGAATTGGCTGCGCATTACATTCAGGCTTTGCGCATCAAGACGCCCTCGCCCGAGACACCGATTCAAAACCTCTCCGGCGGTAACCAGCAAAAAGTCCTGCTCGCGCGATGGCTCTGCCTTCAGCCGAAATTGATCATTCTCGATGAGCCGACACGCGGCATTGATGTCGGCGCAAAAGCGGAAATCGAAAAGCTCGTGGACTCACTGCGCCGCGAGGGGATGGCGATCCTTTTCATCTCCTCCGAACTGGAAGAGGTCGTGCGCGCATCGCAGCGCGTGCTTGTGTTGCGCGACCGCACGAAAGTCGGCGAACTGTCTGGTGAGCAGATCAACGAAGACCGCATCATGGAAATGATCGCCACGCATGAATAGCGCGCCCTCAACTTTCGTCTCCCGCTTTTTGCAAAGCCGCATCGTGTGGCCGCTCGCCGGGCTCGCCCTGCTTCTGCTTTTCAATTTTGTCTTCGACCGCTCCTTTTTTGAACTCTCCACACGCGACGGGAATCTTTACGGACCGATGGTCTCAGTGATTCGGCTTTCGGTGAAAGTGATGTTGCTCGCGACGGGCATGACGCTGGTCATTGCGACGGGCGGTGTAGATTTGTCCGTCGGCTCTGTGATGGCTGTGGTCGGTGCGCTCGTCGCATTTCTTGCGGAGAAATACCACGTAGGCTTTCCGGGCTTGCTCGCCGTGGCGCTGGGTGCATCGCTCGTCGTTGGAGTATTCAACGGTGCACTGGTTTCCTACGTCGGCATCCAGCCGATTGTAGCCACGCTCATTGTGATGGTGCTCGGTCGCGGGGTGGCGTTGAACATCACCGGCGGGATGCCCGTGCCCATCGAAGACACTGGGGTGCTTTATCTCGGACGCGGCTTCATCGCCGGTGTGCCGGTGCAAATTCCCCTCCTGCTGACAGTCTTCGCCATCGCGGCATTGGCGTGCCGCAAAACTGCCATCGGTTTGTTTGTGGAAGCTGTCGGCGATAATGAAACTGCAAGTCGCCTGAGCGGGGTGAATGCGCGCGGCATTAAGTTGCTCGTGTATCTCTTTAGCGCGAGTTGCGCGGCGCTTGCGGCCTTGGTTTCCATCGGCGATGTAGGACGCGTGGAGCCGGATCGGCTCGGTCAGATGCTCGAACTCGACGCCATCACCGCAGTGGTTGTCGGCGGCACGGTGCTCACGGGCGGACGCTTCACGCTGCTCGGCTCGATCATCGGAGCACTGCTCATTCAGACACTCACCACCACGCTGACTCGGCAGGGGATGCCGTCGGATGTCTCACCCGTTCCGAAGGCACTCGTCATACTGATCGTCTGTCTTTTGCAGTCGCAAAAACTGCGCTCGCAACTCGTGCGGCTCTTCACTTCTTCTAAAACGCACGCCTCGTGAAACAGCTCTTCACCCGCAAAAATCTCCCCATCCTTGCTACGGCGGCTGTGCTCGTGTTGTTGTTCGGCACGTTCTCGGCGCTATTCGATAATTTCCTCACGCTTCGAGTCATCGTGAACCTCTTCACCAACAACGCGCACGTCGGCGTGGTCGCGATGGGGATGACGTTTGTGATTTTGTCCGGCGGAATCGATCTCAGCGTTGGTTCGGTGCTCGGCTTCACCACGATTTTCGTCGCCACACTCATCGGGAAATACGAGATGCACCCGGCACTCGCCATCTCGCTGGCGTTGATCGCAGGGAGTATTTTTGGCGCAGGAATGGGCGCGTTGATACAAGTCTATCAACTCCCGCCTTTTCTCGTCACACTTACTGGGATGTTTCTCGCGCGCGGGATGGCATTTGTCGTCAGTGCGCAGTCTTTTGAAATCAAACACGGCTTTTACAACACGGTGGTTGATGCCGGGATTTCCCTCACGGACAAAGTCACGCTGCGTGCGCCCGCGTGCATCTTCGCCGTGGTGTTCGTCATCGCGCTGGTGCTCGCACATTTCAGCCGCTTCGGGCGCAGTGTTTACGCCGTTGGCGGAAATGCGCCCTCTGCACTTTTGATGGGCCTGCCAGTCGGACGCACACGGATTTGGATCTACACGCTCAGCGGATTTTGCGCGGCGCTCGGCGGCATCGTCTTCACCTTCCAGACGCAGTCCGGCAACGCCACCAACGGACTCGGTCTCGAACTCGACGCCATCGCAGCCGTGGTCATCGGGGGAACGCTGCTTAGCGGTGGAGTCGGCTACGTCGCGGGCACGCTGATGGGCGTTCTGATTTACGGCACCATCCTCACCGGCATCAGCTTTTACGGAAAACTCGATTCGTCGTGGCAGCGCATCGCCATCGGCGGCTTACTGCTCGTTTTCATCATCATTCAGCGACTTCTCACTCGCGCACCGGTCCGCGAGTCTTCACACTGAAAACTCACATCACCTCTATGAAACACACAGCCACCACATCCTCACTCCGCTGGACAGCATTCGCCATACTCGCCGCAGCCATCACGACTTTCACCGGCTGCGATAAAAAATCGGACACACAGAGTGCCAATTCGCAAGGCGGCGGAAAGAAACTCACGGTCGGTTTTTCGCAAGTCGGCGCAGAGAGCGACTGGCGCGTCGCGGAAACCAAATCCATCAAGGACGAAGCCGCCAAGCGAGGCGTCGAACTGAAATTCAACGACGCCGAGGGCAAGGTGGAAAACCAACTCACCGCCATCCGA
The DNA here is from genome assembly GCA_945868985.1 of Prosthecobacter debontii. Classification (GTDB taxonomy): domain Bacteria; phylum Verrucomicrobiota; class Verrucomicrobiia; order Chthoniobacterales; family Chthoniobacteraceae; genus SXWH01. The sequence goes on from CAMBOD010000111.1 coordinate 2,749, forward strand.
TCCTTCATCGCGCAGGGTGTGGACGCGATCATCCTCGCGCCGAAAGTCGAAACCGGATGGGAGCCTGTGCTCAAGGAGGCGAAGGCCGCGAAGATTCCCGTCATCCTCGTGGATCGCGGCATCAGCGTCTCGGACGATTCGCTTTTCGCCACGCTCATCGCGTCGGATTTCGTGGCCGAGGGAAAATTGGCCGCCGAGTGGCTCGCGAAGAAAACCGGCGGCAAGGCGAAGATCATCGAACTCGAAGGCTCGCCCGGTGCTGCACCCGCGATTGATCGTAAAAAGGGATTCGCTGCAGGCATCGCTGCATTTCCCGAAATGAAAATCATCGCCGCACAGAGCGGTGACTTTGAAACCGGCAAGGGCAAGGAGGTCACCGAGACGCTCCTCCAGCAACACGGCAAAGACGTGACCGCCATTTACGCGCACAACGACAACATGGCTCTCGGCGCCATCGAGGCCATCAAAGCCGCAGGCAAAAAGCCCGGTCAGGACATCATCGTCCTCTCGATTGACGGCGTGAAATCCGCATTCCAAGCGATGGTAAAAGGCGAACTCAACTGCACCGTCGAATGTAACCCGCTCCTCGGCCCCGCCGCTTTCGACGCCGTGGAAAAAGCACTCAAAGGCGACAAGCTCGACAAGAAAACCATCGTCCAGGATCGCGTCTTCGACCAAAGCAGCGCCGCCGCAGAACTGCCAAACCGCAAATACTAGGCGGCAGTTTCTCCGCAGAACTATTTACTGCGCAGGAGGGGTGTCGGCGGTGGCTTCCGACCGAGCGGGTTCGTCCGCCTTCGAGATAATGGGGCGGATTTTTACATTGCGGAAACTGACGGAAGTACCTTCGTCGAGCAGGGCGATTTGTGTGCGTGCTTTGGTGCCGAAGCTAGGCCCGATGCGTGCCCCGTTCTTTCTCGCTGCGGCGGCGAGTTGTGGGCCAAGATCAAATTCGAGGACTTTGAGGCCGTTCATCCAATGTTCGACGTGGTTGCCTTGGACGATGATGCGGCCTTCGTTCCACGGCGTTGCTGTTTTGTTTAGTGGGTCGGCGCTGTTGAGGTGTGCATTGGCACCGACGGGTAAGACGTTGTCGAGCGCGCCGCTGCGGCGCAGTCGTCCGCCTTTGAGGCTGATGGTATTGTGAACGTCATCTATTAGTTGGTATTCGAGCCCTGATGGAGTCTGGCCAAAGGAACTGGTGAAGAGGTAGCGCACGCCGCTGTTGGAGGAAGTGGAGAGCTTCCATTGAAAACGGAATTCAAAATCCAAATATGAATCGGTGGTGATGAGATCGCCTCCGGTTACTTTGTCCATCTGCATGATGGTCTTGGGCAGTTTCAGTTCGTCGCCCACGATTTTCCAGCCCGTGGAGAGTGGCGTGGAACTTCTTGTGCCCCGGAGTCCGGTGAGGCTTTTGCCGTCGAAAAGTAGTCGCCAGCCCTGCTCTTTTTCCTCGGCGGTGATTTTGTTGGCATTCGCATCACTCGGCTGTGTGGGTTCCGCTTCTTCCATTGGCTCCGGTTCCGGATCGGGCTTCACGGCAGGTCTTGCTGGCTCGGGTTTCATCGCTGGGGAAGTTGGCTTTTCTATAGCCACATCGGGTGCTGAAGGAGCGACAGGCGGCGTCTGCACCGCTGGCGGAACTTGAATTATCTTTGTTGGGATGAGCGCGGTGGGCGGCAACTGCGCGAAAGCCGTGGTTGCGATGAGAAGCGAGGGGATGATGCGTGCGATGAACATGGGTGTCTTCGTATTGCGCGAGCACACTCCATATGTTGAAAGAGAATTGCCAGCGTGAATGGGCGGACTGTGCCCATCTGAACCGCGTGAGTCCAGTTTCCGCTGTGTTATTTCCAAAATTTTCACCCGAATCGAATTACCTGAACATTCATCATTGCCCCTCACTGCATCGCCTCCTAGCGTCCGCGCCCCATGAACCAACCCGACTGGAACCGCATCGCAAACGATCCGGACTTTCACGCGCTCCAGCGTGCAAAGCGCCGCTTCATCATCCCTGCCACGGTGTTTTTTCTCCTCTACTATATGGCGCTGCCGGTGCTCATCGGCTTCTGGCCTGCGCTGATGAAGACGCCCGTGATCGGCAAGGTGAACTGGGCCTATCTCTTCGCGCTCTCGCAGTTCTTGATGACATGGGTGATCTGCTGGCTCTACGTCCGCGTCGCACGTCGCTGGGATAAAATGAATGCCGCTCTGCTGGCAAAACTCGGCTACTAAAAATGTTCTCCTTTCTCGCCCAAGCTGCGGCCACGACCGCGCCCGCCACCGACGGATTCAAATTCACACCAGCACTTGGAATGTTCCTCGCCTTCGTAGGCGTCACGCTGGTCATTACGTATTTCAGCGCGCGTAAAGCCACGGGCAGCGCCGCGTATTTCGCCGCAGGGCGCAGCATCAAGGGCTGGCAAAACGGTCTCGCTGTCGCCGGTGACTACATGAGCGCTGCGAGCTTTCTGGGCATCAGCGGCATCATTTGCCTCAAGGGCTACGACGGCTTCATGTATTCGGTGGGATTCCTCGTAGCCTATCTCACGGTGCTGCTCATCGTCGCCGAGCCTCTGCGCAATGCGGGCAAATACACGATGGCTGATTTGCTCGCGTATCGGCTAAAACCAAAACCAGTTCGCGCGATGGCGTCGCTCTCCACGCTCACGGTGTCCACTTTCTACATGATCGCGCAAATGGTTGGTGCGGGCGGGATCATCAAGGTGCTCATCGGCGTGGATTTCGTGCCAGCAGTGATCGGCGTGGGCGTTCTGATGCTTGTCTATGTCGTCTTTGGCGGGATGCTCGCGACGACATGGGTGCAAATCATCAAGGCGATCCTGCTGATGTGTGGTGCGTTTGCGCTAAGCTGGATGGTGCTAGGTCAGCATGGATACAGCCTCGGACAGTTCTTTGACAGTGTGTCCACTGCCACCTACGGCGGCAGCAAAGCACCGGTGAATCTTCTCGACCCCGGCCTCGCCTATGGCGCGACGGAAAAAAATCCGTGGGGAGCCGTGGACTTCCTATCGCTCGCGCTCGGCCTCGTGCTCGGCACTGCGGGTCTGCCGCATATCCTCGTCCGCTTTTACACCGTGCCGGATGCAAAAACGGCGCGCGTCTCCGTCGTGTGGGCGACTGCGATCATCGGCGTGTTTTATATTCTCACGACTTTCTTCGGCTTTGGAGCTGCAACGTTCCTCAAGCTCAGCGAGCTTCCTCTCGACGCCGCAGGCAAACCCGACGGCAACATGGTGGCTCCTATTCTCGCCCGCGTCCTCGGTGGCGAATGGTTCTTCGCATTCATCAGCGCAGTCGCCTTTGCAACGATCCTCGCCGTCGTGGCCGGACTGACGATGAGCGCCAGCACATCGTTCGCACACGACTTTTACACCAACGTCATCCACCACGGAAAAGAACATCGTCCCGGTCAGGAAGTTCGCGTTGCGCGTATTACGGCGTTCGTCGTCGGCGCTGTGTCCATCTTCCTGGCAATCAAGCTGCGTTCGCTGAATGTCGCATTCCTCGTCGGTCTCGCATTTGCCGTGGCGGCATCTGCGAACTTACCTGTCATCGTCTTCTCGGTTTTTTGGAAGCGCTTCAACACGACTGGCGCCGTCACCGGACTCGCAGTCGGCCTCGGCAGTTCCATCGCATTAATTCTCGTCAGCCCCAGCGTGATGGGCACCGACTCCGCTGCGATGATTCAGGGCGCGCCGTGGTTTCCATTGAAAAATCCCGGCATCGTGAGCATCCCGCTCGGCTTTCTCGCAGCATGGCTGGGCACAATTTTCAGCGCCCGCGACATGGAGGCAGAGGCGAAATTCGCCGAACTGAGCGTCCGCTCACAAACCGGCCTTGGGGCGGAGAAAGCCAGCTCGCACTAAACGGCGGGAAACAATCGCGCGTGCTCGTCGAGCAGGTAGCGGTCAGTCATGCCGGACACGTAATCGCAAACAGTGCGGTGCAGGCCGTCGGCTTTGATGCGACGTGACGTTGCGGCTCCGAGCAGCGACGGCTTTTTTAAATACGCCTTGAACACGTCGCTGAGCCGCTCGCACGCGCGGCTGTTCGCTCCGGCGACGCGTGGGTGGTAGTAGAGATTTGCGTAGAGGAAACGGCGGAGTTGCTGGTTCGCCTTCAAGAGCGGCTTGCTGTAAGCGATGAGCGGGCGCGGTTGTCGGCGCACATCGTCGGCGCTTTGCACGCCGGATTTTTCGATCAATGCAGCGCTGGTCTT
>CAMBOD010000112.1 GCA_945868985.1 Prosthecobacter debontii
CGCCACGCTTGGAACTTAATGAAGCGGACATCCAGCGCGACTTGGATCGCCGCAAGCCCGGCCAGAGCGAAATCGTCACGCCGCGCGCGGAGGACGACCAGTGCAAGATTCTGAGCGGCGTTTTCGAAGGACGCACCATCGGCACGCCCATCGCAGTCGTGGTGTATAATAAAGACGCGCGCCCAGAGGCTTACTCGGAGATGGAGTCGGCGTTCCGCCCTTCGCATGCGGACTACACGTATCAGGCAAAATACGGCATCCGCAATTGGCAGGGCGGCGGACGTGCCTCGGCGAGAGAGACCATCGGGCGCGTGGCGGCGGCTGCAATTGCGAAGAAGGTGCTCGCGCAATTCGCGCCGGATCTGGAGATCGTCGCCTACGTGAAAAGCATCCACGACCTCGTTGCCGAGGTGGACGTTGACGCAGTGAAATTTGAGCAAGTCGAAGCGAACATCGTTCGCTGCCCGGACGCTGCGATGGCGGTGAAGATGATTGATTTCATCAAAGCCGTTCGCAGCGAGGGAGACAGCGTCGGCGGAGTGATCGAGTGCGTCGTGCGCGGTTGCCCCGCAGGCTGGGGCGAGCCGGTCTTTGACAAAATCGAAGCCGAACTTGCGAAAGCAATGCTCTCACTCCCAGCGACGAAGGGATTTGAAATCGGCAGCGGTTTCGCAGGCACTCACCAGCGCGGAAGCGAACACAACGATGCTTTCGTGATGAGCGAAGGCCGCGTGCGCACCCGCACCAATCGCAGCGGTGGCGTGCAAGGCGGCATCACCAACGGCGAGCCAATTTTTTTCCGCGTCGCATTCAAGCCAACCGCGACCATTTTCCGCGAGCAGGAAACCGTAACCACCACAGGCGAAGCCACCATGCTCAAAGCTCGCGGACGCCACGACGCATGCGTGCTCCCGCGAGCCGTTCCGATGGTGGAAGCCATGGCCGCACTCGTGCTTTGTGATCACGCCCTGCGCCATCGCGCGCAATGTGGCCAGCCATGAAAGAGTGGAGCGCAGACGCGCTGGTAAACGCCTACTTTGCAGTCTCGTTTCTGATCGTATTGCTCCTCGCGTGGAATGGCTGGCGGCAAGGCGTGCTGCGGCAACTCGTCACACTCACAGCCATCGTTTCCGCCTATGTAGTAGGCTGGTTCGGGGCCGAAAGCGCTGCACCACTGTTTTGGTTTCTGCATTTTCCAGCACCACTCACACGCATCGTCGGCGGTGTCGTCGCTGGATTCGCCGCATTCCTTGGAATTCGAACCGTGGGCCTCATCGTCTGTAAACAGACAGCGCAACAAAAGCCCGGTGCGACTCGCGCCAGCTACGGCATCCTCGGCGCTCTGATCGGTCTGTTTTTCGGAAGCGCGTTGTTCTTTGTCGCGAGCAGCGCGATCCGGATGCTCGGGGCCATCGCACAGGCGAGCCTCGATTCCTTTCACCATGAACACCCCGGCCAGCCTGTGGCAAATACGCCGGGTTCCCTCATCACCGGCCTCGCGAAACTCGGCACCGCGCTCGACAGCGGCACCACCGGTCAGTTTCTCCGCAAGAACGATCCACTTCCGACAGAGCGCGCATTCGCTACTCTGACCAAGCTCGGAATCATGGTCTCGCGCGCCGATGCCGTGGAACGCTTCACCAGCTATCCGGGTATCGCCGAACTCACCAATCACCCCAAGATCATAGACTTGAAAAACGATCTGGAAATTGCCGAGTTATTGAAAAGTCAGAGCTACTACCGCCTGTTGCGACACGACAAAATCATCACCTTGGCGAACGATCCGCTTTTCGCCGCAGAAATTAAGAAGCTCGATTTCGACAAAGCGCTGGATTTCGCACTGCGCGCACAAATACCATCGCAGCACCCGTGATTTAGAAAACAAAACCGTAGCTGCATATTTCCCACAGATTGCCGCACCGGTATGTCTGCATGTAACGAAATGCACTCGGAGGGATTCGAACCCTCAACACTCGGTTTCGAAGACCGATACTCTATCCAATTGAGCTACGAGTGCGGCACAAGTCCTTACTTAATGAACAGCGCACCAACGGCAAGTAGCATTCTGGGCTATCACACGCACCCTACTTCATGCTCAGGACATCATCTGCTTCGTTCCTACTAAGGTTCAAGACGGGGCAGCACTTTAGGCTGGAACAGACGAGCACTCTGTTTTATTCGGAATCACCCAATCCAATGAACCACGATAAAGCCTGGGCATACTGCGCTCATTGCAGACATACGCAGCGTTTCGTGCGTATGGAGATACGCCATTGGGTTCATGCGATTCTCACTGTGGTGACGTGCGGGCTTTGGGCCGTGAGTTGGGCGTCACTTGTGATAGGCCAAAGATTTATCCCGTGGAGATGCAAGCATTGCGGATGGGCCGATCCGGATTTTTCCAAGATTCGCAAAAGTCGCAGCGATAAAAGCGAGCTAAAGACTGAAGTGTAAATGCGTGGTGTCTGCCCTCCGGCAACGGAGGAACATGTGAATGACGCTGGAAATTTTCCGTAACTGAGGGCACTCTCTGCGCCATGAAGACAGCCTTTCTCCTTTGCATCCTCGCTGCTCCCGCATTTGCAGCCACTGCCTACGACTCGCTCGGCGCGCTGGGCAAGCAGCGCGGTGAGGCCACGCTAGACCGCGTCATCGAAGTGCGCGGCACTGGCGGAGCGCCGCAGCCGCGTTCGTGGTTTATCGTCGCTCAGGACAAGGAAGCGCGTGGCGGTGTGCGCGAATTTGAAATGCAGGGCAGTAAGATCGCCGGGGAACGCACGCCCGCTGGACGCGCATCCGGCACGACGATGAATATGGGCAAGCTCAATCTCGACAGCGACGGCGCGCATACTGTCGCTGAAAAGGAGGCGAAAAAGACCGGTTTTTCCTACGATCATGCGGACTACACGCTCCGCTCGGGCACGCATGGCGGCTCGCCTGTGTGGGAGGTTCGCCTTGTGGATGATCAAAGCGGAGATGTCGGCACGCTGACTATCGCTGCGGACTCCGGTAATCTCATCACTGCTGATGGCCTGAAAAAGACCGGTGACCGAAGTGCCGCGCCATCGCAGCCGGTTGTCGTTGAGCGCAGAGAACGTCCAGTGACTTCACAAAATCCGAACATAAAACCCAAGGCATGGAATGATCCCCGCCCGCAGTCCACAGGCCGAAGCCCGAGCGAGGGATTCCAGCGCGTGGGCGACAAAGTCAGCAATTTCTTCGAGCGCGCCGGGAATCATATGAACATGCGCTTTCACCAACTCGGCGACAAGATTCACAACAAAGTCACCGGCGACAACCGCGACAGCGCCGCCCGTTTCCGATCGCCGGAGGAGGAAGATGAATCAATGGAGCCAGCACCGGCTCCACGCTATCAACCAAAGCCGCAGCCGCGTGAATATCGCGATGCGAACGGCACCCAATACTATCGCCCACGGGACTAGTCCTGATTTGCTTCTTTCCCGCACTCAGAACGCCATTTAGAACCACACAAAACTATGAGCACTACATTAATCCTCGCTGACGTAATGACCTTGATTACGCATCCAGCCACCCTCGTCGTCATCGCCGTCATCGCACTCATCATCGCGGTGATTCTGTTTAATTTCCTCGGCATCTGGGTCCGTGCGAAAGTCGCGGACGCGCCGGTCGGAATGCTCACGATGATCGCCATGCGCCTTCGCGCTGTGCCTGTTGCACAAGTCGTGGATGCGCGCATCACTGCGACAAAAGCCGGCCTGCAATTGGAAACCGACCCTATCGAGGCGCACTACCTTTCGGGCGGTGACGTGAACCATGTCATCCTCGCACTCATCGCTGCGCAAAAAGCGGGCATTCACCTCGACTGGAACCGCGCCTGCGCCATTGACCTCGCCACGAAAGGCACCGGCAAGACCGTGCTGGAAGCCGTGAAAACGAGCATCAATCCGAAAGTCATTGATTGCCCGAACCCAGCGACAGGTCGTTCGACGATTGACGCCGTGGCAAAGGACGGCATCGGCGTCAAAGTGAAAGCCCGCGTGACTGTGCGCACGAATCTGGATCGCTTCGTCGGCGGCGCGACCGAGGAGACGATCATCGCCCGTGTCGGCGAAGGCATCGTGACGAGCATCGGTTCCTCCGCGACCTACAAAGATGTGCTCGAAAATCCGGACCGCATTTCCAAGACCGTGCTCGCCAAGGGCCTCGACAGCGGCACGCAGTTTGAAATCCTCTCCATTGATATCGCCGACGTGGACGTTGGCGAAAACATCGGCGCAAAACTACAAGCCGAGCAAGCCGAGGCCGACAAACGCACCGCGCAAGCCCGCGCCGAAGCACAGCGCGCACAAGCCGTCGCCACCGAGCAGGAGATGCGCGCCCGCACGCAGGAGATGCGCGCAAAAGTCGTCGAAGCAGAGGCGCAGGTGCCACAGGCGATGGCCGAGGCATTTCGCAACGGCAACCTCGGCATCATGGATTACCAGCGCTTGAGAAACATTCAGGCCGACACTTCGATGCGCGAAAGCATCGCTGGTGAAAAAGCGCAGGAAGGCAAATAAACCATGAACGTGCTGGCGGCTAGCGAAGGAAATGCGATCTTCGTTATCATCGCGCTGATCGTCGGTGCCATCGGGCACTGGAACGAAATGCGGAAGAAAAAGCAGGAAGAGGCGGAACGCTCTTCGGCTCCCCCCACGCGCCCTCCAGTGCGGCCCGACAACACAAGTGAATCCGAACAGGAGCGCTTGCGTCGCTTTCTCGAGAATCTCGGCGTGCCCGCGCCTGCGCAGCAAAAGCCCGAACGTGTGCAACCCGCACCGCGTCCGAATACAGCGCCTGCAAAAGTTGTTCAGCGGACACAGAAGAAGCAGCAACGTCCACCAAAGCCGAAAACTCCGCGTGTAGCCGAGCCGCTTCCACTCGAAAGTCAGGACCCGGGTCGTTTGGAGGAACCAGCCTCAGCAATCGAGCAGGTGGCCGCGCAATTTGCGGCAATGGCCAAAGGCGTGGATGTCCCACAGCCCGTTCAGTCGTCGGCATCAGTTCCAGCGGGGCTCACGCTCGATCGCCCGCAAAACACCCTCAACGTCGCACTTCGCGCGATGCTGACTTCCCCGCAAAATCTCCGCGCCGCACTTCTCGCCCGCGAAATCCTCGGTCCGCCAAAATCGCTCGCGGAATAACTCATCGTCTTCCGCGCTTGCCAAGAACCGCGCGGACTCCGTAGTTTGAGCCCTTCACAAAGCCGACGTGGCGGAATTGGCAGACGCGCTAGACTCAAAATCTGGTATCCTCACGGGTGTGTGGGTTCGAGCCCCTCCGTCGGTAGTCCTCTCAGGCAGCCTTGGCGGGAAACACAGACCGAACGAATTACAAGCCGCCGCAACTCATCGCTGAAACCTACACCTTCTTATGTGGAAACGAATGCTCCTCATGTTGTTCCTAGCATCCGCAATCATTGTGGGCATTGGCTATTGGAAATACATTCAAGTTCAGAAGGCGATTGCCGCAGGCGGAAAATTTGCACCACCGCCAACGACCGTCACAACTGTCGTCGTCAAAGCGCAAACCTGGCAGCCTGTGCTGAGTGCTGTGGGTTCGCTGAAAGCAGTCAATGGTGTCACGTTGAGCACCGACCTCGCGGGGATCGTCTCGGAGATTGCTTTCGAATCGGGCAGCGCCGTGAAAAAGGGTGATCTATTGGTGAAACTCGACACACAGCAGGAGGAGGCACAGCTACGCTCGGCGGAAGTGCGCTTGAGTTTTGCAAAAACGGACTTCGAGCGGAAAAGCGATCTCATCACAAAGAAAGCGATCTCGGAATCAGACTTGGACACCGCGCAGAGCCAGCTCAAGCAGATGCAGGCTTCCGTGGAGGAAATGAAGGCACTGGTTGCAAGGAAACGATTGACCGCTCCTTTCGACGGCCTCGTGGGCATCCGCCAAATCAGCCTCGGGCAGTTTGTGAACCCCGGGGCCGCCATCGTGCCGCTGCAATCGCTAGACCCGATTTTCGTCGAGTTTTCCGTGCCTCAGCAAAACTTCAGCGCGCTTGCCGTAGGGAAAAAATTGCAGTTCGCAGTCAACGGTTTGGCTGAAGCTAAATTTGAAGGTGAAATCACCGCGATTGATTCGCTGGTGGACCCCAATACGCGCAACATCCTGATTCAAGGAACTGTAAAAAACGCCGATCATAAATTGCGTCCAGGGATGTTCGCAGAAGTCGAAGTCCTGCTCCCCGAGAGCGCTGGTGTTCTCGCGATTCCGTCTACCTCGATTTCCTACGCGCCCTACGGTGACTCGGTATTTGTCGTCCGCGAAAAAAACGGGCCCGATGGGCAGGCGATGAAAATCGTAGAGCAACAGACGATTCAACTCGGCGCAAAGCGCGGCGATCAGGTTTCGGTGATTTCAGGACTGAAAGATGGGGATGAAGTAGTGTCATCCGGTGTCTTCAAATTGCGCCCCGGCGCACCTGTAAAAGTGGACAACAGCCTGCAACCGGGCAACGAGGCGCATCCAAAGCCCTCGAATTCCTAAGCAGACGGAAGCTCCATGAAATTTACCGATTTTTTCATACGGCGTCCGGTCTTCGCGAGCGTGGTGAGTCTCATCATCCTGCTCGCGGGATTGCAGTCCATCCGCTCGCTCAACGTGCGCCAGTATCCGCGCAGCGACATCGCAGTCGTGAATGTGAAAACGCGCTACATCGGCGCAAATGCGGACCTCGTCCGTGGCTTTGTCACGACACCGCTGGAGCGCGCCATCGCGAGTGCGGACGGGATTGATTATATCGAATCACAAAGCGCGCAGGGGCTGAGCATCATCACGATTCACCTCAAGCTGAACTACGACACGACCGCCGCGCTCACGCAGGTTCAGGCGAAAGTGGCGCAAGTTCGCAACGACCTTCCGACAGAAGCGGAGGCGCCGATCATCGAACTC
>CAMBOD010000113.1 GCA_945868985.1 Prosthecobacter debontii
AAAAATGGCGGTGGTGGATCCGCTCAAAGGTCGAAATGCGAAGACAACATGGCGCGTTCTCGGCGAACTCGCTTGCGGCACGATTGTCGAATGCACGCTGCACACAGGACGCACCCATCAAGTGCGCGTCCACCTCAAACACCTCGGACATCCCATCCTCGGAGACGAAGTGTATGGTAAGCGTGGCACCTTCGAGCGCCAGATGCTCCACGCGTGGAAACTTGGTTTCGCACATCCCCGCGATGGTCGCCGTCTGGATTTCACCGCACCGATTCCAGCGGACTTCCGCGCTGCGGGTGTGGAACTGTAAACTTCACTGCGCACATTTATCTTGTGCAGCAACGCTCGCCCGTTCTTGTTTCGCGATTCGTATGCCTTATCTGCGTTTTTCCTCTCAGCCGTTACTTCGTATTGCACAAAATGTTCACCCTCTCATTTCGCCAGAAACAGGCCGCAAAGCTTTGCGTGTGTCCGCTGCGATGCTGGCGGCCATCTTCGCAACGACATCAGTTTTTGCCGAAGACAAAACAACGCCAGCAACACCGATAGAGCCGCCTCCCCTCACTGGCATGGCGCTCATCAAAGCCGGCACCAACAACGGCAAGGACCCGGACGGACGGGAGCACAAATTGACGGTGAAGGATTTCTACATGGACAAATACGAAGTGACGAAAGCGCTTTGGGACGATGTTTATACTTGGGGCAGAGCGCATGGATACCAGTTCGACAATCCGGGTTTTGGCAAAGCGCCGGACCATCCTGTGGTTTCGATTAATTGGTTTGATTGCGCGAAGTGGTGCAATGCCCGCAGCGAGAAAGAAGGCAGGACGATTTTTTATCTCGTGGACGGAAAGCCATATCGCTCGGGCAAGGACATCAAAAACTTGAAAGTGGACTTCGCAGTTTCCGGATATCGCCTGCCGACTGATGACGAGTGGGAGTATGCCGCGCGCGGTGGTTTGCAGGGAAAGCGGTATCCGTGGGGCGATGAGATTGACCACACGAAGGCGAACTATCTCGGACATTCATCCGGCATTCCCTACGACAAGGGATATGAAGGAAACGACAAGCGGTTTGTCACAGCGGATGGTGCGTCCACGGCGGCAGTCGGCAGTTTTCCGCCAAATGCCTACGGACTGTATGACATGGTGGGCAACGTCTGGGAGTGGAACTGGGACTGGTCGCTTACTTCGCCAAATGTGCATCGCTCGCTTCGCGGCGGCGCATATTCCTACTCGTGCGACTACGCGCGTCTGGCCTCCCGCTCCGACCTCTACACGGAGAACACGTATTTCTCCATCGGCTTCCGCACTGCTCTCACACCCGACGAAAAGACGAAGGAGGCAAAATAATGAAACTCAAAACCTTTGCAGTCACAGCAGCCCTAGCTTGGACGGTATGCGCCAGCGCATTGAATCTTCACGCTGCCAATCCACTCAATCTGCTTCCGACGCCGAAGCAGTTGAAAGTCGAGGGCGGACAAATTCCGCTGACGGCGGAGTCGCGGATTGTTTCCGCAGACCCAAAGCTGAAACCGCTGGCGCAAATTTTGTCGGATGAAATTCTCCTCGTCACGAAATTGAAACTCGCGGTTGCCGAGGGGGAACCCAAAGCCGGCGACATCGTGCTGAAGATCGATCCGAAGATTAAAGCTGACGCGGACATTTTAACGGTGCGGGGACAGGAGGTGCTCAAGACGCGGGACTACGCGCACACCATAGCAGTCACCGACCGAATCGTGATCGAAGGCTGGGATTATCGCGCTGTTTGCGAAGGCACGACGACTCTGTTGCAGGCCATCGTGATGCAGGGAGACACCGCGTCGGTTCCGAAAATGACGGTCAAGGACTGGCCCTATTCCGACTACGGCGCGATCATGCCCGACTGCGCGCGTAGCCATCAGCCGATTCACGTTTTGAAGATCGCCGTCGAGACGTGCCGCCTTTTCAAAATCCGCTACCTGCATTTGCACTTGAGCGACGACAGCGCGTTCACCTTTCCATCCACGGCGTTTCCGGAGGCGAGCAGTGTGCATCACCCGCCGGTCACGCCATACACGCTCGATGAGCTAAAAGATTTGGTGGCTTATGCAGACGCGCGGGGCGTCACCTGCGTGCCGGAACTCGCAGGCCCCGGACACTGCACTGCGTTGATGAGTGGACTCAAAGGCAAGATTGGTGATCCGAAGTGGCGCACGATGGATGTCCTCAACCCCGATATTTATCCGATTCTGGATACGCTGGTCGGCGAGATGTGCGACGTCTTCAAAAGCTCCCCCTATTTTCACATCGGCGGGGATGAAGTGGAGCCGGCCTTTTATTTACCGAACGAGCATGTGAAAAAATATATGAAGGAGCACAACCTCACCGGCGAGCACACGCTCTGGCTGCCTTACGGGCGGAACATGGCGAGGATCGTCAAGAAACACGGCAAGAAAACCGTGATGTGGGACGGCCGTCCCGTCGGTGTGCCGCTGGATCGCGAACTGGCAAAAGACATCATTCTTTATACTTGGTTTCCGCTCAAGGGACGCGCGAGGGAGGCGCAGGAATTCGGATACACGACGATCACGGTTCCGTGGGATATGCCGCCTTTCCCCGAGTTCAGTATGTTTGCTTGCAACGGAGACGTGCTCACTCCGAGAGACAAGGTGCTGGGTCACTGCCGCCCGATGTGGGAGATGGATCAAGTCGCCCTCGTTCACAGCTACCTCCCCGGCTCGCCGGAGCGGCACGAGCGCACATGGGGGCCGGACAGCGTCATCGAAGAGAGCTACCACAAGGGCCGCATGGCGCAGCAGAACGCCCGCGCCTTCTCCATCCTCAGGCCGGTGGATTTCAAATTTGAGGGAGCCATGAAGGAGGGATTCTTCAGCGAACCGATCACCGTCAGCATGAGCACCATCGTGCCCGGTGTGCAGATCCGCTATCGGCTCGACGGCAAGGAGCCGACGAAGGATTCCCCGCTTTACGAAAAACCTTTCAAAGCCGCCGAGAGCCTGAATATCCGCTCGGCGCTTTTTGAAAAGGACGGCAGACAATTCGGCAACACCAGCGTCTCGAAAACGCAGGAGTATCGGAGCTTTGAGCAAAACCTGACCACCGGCAAACCCGTGAAAGCCTCATCGGTCGCCGGCGAGGGCAAGAATGTCGAAGTCGCCGCCAACGCCAACGATGGCTGGGTGGCTTTCAGCAAATTGTGGGGCGCGTGGAAGCCGCCGCAATGGTGGCAGGTGGACTTGGAGAAAACCTGCACGCTGGATCGCGTCCACATCTTCCCGTGGTGGGAGGGCAAACGGGTTTTCAAATACAACATCGAAGTTTCAGAGGACGAAAAGATCTGGACCAAAGTGGTGGATGCCGAAAGCAACAACGAGCCAGCCGCGGAAAAGGGCGTGCTGCATAAATTCAAAGCAACGCCCGCCCGCTACGTCCGCGTGAACATGCTCAAGAACAGCGTGCAGGACGCCGTGCAAATGGTGGAACTGCGCGTCTACGAAGAGGGGAAATAGAAGATGCACGTCGCTTGCGCTGGAGCCAGCGCGCCCGCTAGCCTCTGCGCATGAGCGACAGCCAGAACGCGACCGACATCGTCCATTCGGCACTGCAAACCCTCCATGAGCAGGGCGTGCATTTTCATGCGTCGAATGAAGTGCTCGCACGTCTCGCCGAAACCGCCGGCCAAAAATCCGCCCCATCGCCAACGCGCGCCGCGCCACAGCACGACGACACACGACCGAAGCACGATCTCCGCGCCGCATTTCAGGCGCAAATGAACACCACTCCCGCTGCGGTTCCCGCACCCGCAAGCCGTGCATCAGCGAGAGCAGCGTTACCTTTCACAGAGGTCGCAAATGCAACTACCCTCGCACCGGCGACCGGCGCGAAAGCCGAGCGACTCGCCGCCATGCGCGGCCCGGTGCTCGCCTGCACCAAATGCCCGCACCTCGTAAAAACGCGCACGCAAGTCGTCTTCGGCACCGGCAATCCCGATGCGGAGTTGATGTTCGTCGGCGAAGCGCCCGGCGCATATGAAGATATTGTCGGCGAACCATTCGTCGGCAAAGCCGGTCAGCTCCTCACAAAAATCATCGAGACGATGAATCTGAGTCGCAGCGATGTGTATATCGCCAACGTCCTCAAATGCCGTCCTGACACCCCGCCAGGCGAAGCCGGAAACCGCAAACCGAGCACACAGGAAATGCAAACGTGCAAGCCCTACCTGCTGGAGCAAATCAACATCATCCAGCCACGAGTGATCGTCGCGCTCGGCGGCACCGCAGTCGAAGGGCTGCTCAACATCGAAAAAGCAGGCATCACCCGGATGCGCGGCCAGTGGCAGGACTTCCACGGCATCCCACTCATGCCCACCTTCCATCCCTCCTACCTGCTGCGAAACCAATCGCTTGTGGAAAAGCGCCACGTTTGGGAAGACATGCTAGCCGTGCTGGAAAAACTCGACCATCCCATCAGTGCCAAACAACACGCCTTCTTCCTCCCGCGTAGTTGAGCCATGTAAAATTGACCCCGATTTCAAACGAGGCACCGCATACGGCTTCGTCTGAAATCGAAGCCAAACTATTTCAAAGTCTGCTCCATCGCCGGGTCGGGCTCCGCGCCCAGTTCGACTGCCTTTTTGTAAGCTTTGCGTGCCTCTTCCTTGTTCGGCGGATTTTTGAGCGTCTGCGTTACCGCGAGGTTAAACCACGCATCCGCGTATTTCGGATCGAGTTGGATCGCTGTTTCCAACTCCTTTTGCGCCGCTTCGATCCAGCCTTTTTGTGCGGCGGTGATGCCGAGATAATTGTGCGCCGTAGAGTTCTTCGGATTAATCGCGAGCGACTTCGTCAGCGCATTCACTGCCTCGTCGTATTTGCCCTGACTGTATTCGACGATTCCGAGCGTGCACCAACTGAAGTGATCCTCTGGTGCTATAGCGATGGCTTTGCGGAAGCTCTCCTCGGACTGCTTGTATTTCCCTGCGCGAAACTGGACGACGCCGCGGTTGGAAAGCAGATAGAGGTTGTTTGGCGCAAGTTGAAGCGCCTTGTCATAGAGCTTCTCCGCCTCTGCATATTTGTCGCGCTCGAAAGCCTGCTTAGCCTGCTCGGCAAGCGGCTTCACATCCTCGGGCAGGCCACGGACACCGCCTACAGTCTTAGTCTGCACTGTGGGGGTCTCCACTGTCTCCGGTGGCTTTGTCTCCGCAGGCTCGCGTGTGGGAAGCGCTGGTTTGTCGAGTTTCGCCTGGTCGGCGGGTTTCACATTTGCGGGTTTTTCAACAGCAGGTTTCTGCACGGGCTTCTCAGCCGGTTTTTCAACAACTGGCTTTTCCTCGGGCTTTTCGACATCAGGAAGAGGCGGGAGAGGTTTGTCCGTCGTGTTTGTATCGGGTGATTGGACGACGGGAGCTTTTTCCACTGGAGGTGCTGGTTTCACTTCTGTCGTCGCCGCTCCAGCCGGGAGATTGCTACTGTCGGTCTTGATGGCGACGAGCGTGTTAGGATCCTGCACTTCGATGACGGGTTTCTTAAACAGTCTCCGCTCCTCACCACTCAATTTCACCACGGGCTGCGTGAGGTAGTTGATTTGTTTTAACATCACATCAGACTGGATTTGCAGACGGTCCATTTCCTTTTGCAGCATCTTCTTTCGCTGTGCACGGTTCGCGTCTTCTTGCAGCACGCGCATCACGATTCCCTGCAAAAGCTTGTTCTCCGCCTCCATCTTGCTGCGGTCCTCGGCGCTTGCAGCCTTGTCCGCTTTATACTGGGTAAGTTCCTTGGTGTATTCGGCTACTTTCTTTTGCAGGCCGCCGATTTCGTTTTGGAGTGTCGCATTTTTTTCCTGCGAAACTACGAGCGCTTTTTGCACTTCCGTCACCTGCTGCTTGAGTGCCACGACTTCATCGTCCTTCCTCGTAGCGTCGGTTTTGAAACTGAGGATTTGTTTCTCAGCCTCGCTGAGTTTTTTCAAAAGAGTCGCGTTGTCAGCGATGAGCTTGTCGGTTTGTTTGTTGAGTTCTTTCAGGCGCGTGATCTCGACCCGTGCTTCGTCGCGATCCTTTGTGAGAGATACGATCTCCCCCTTCAACTCGGCTTCACGTTTTTGGAATTGCTCCGCCTGCGCCGCCTCACGCTTCTTGAATTGCTCCGCTTGATCAGCCTCGCGCTTCTTGAATTCTTCGATCAGCGCGGCCTTCGATTTCTGCTCCGCATTCAGCTTCGCTTGTAGCTGCTTGACCTGCTCCGGCAGTCCACTCGTCTCGGCAACTTTTGCAGAGACTGCTTTGCTGCGGGCGAGAAGCTGGTTGATGCGCTCCTCCGCAGCCGCAAGGTCGGCGTCGGTGTCTGCGTTCTTCTTCTTCGCAGCTTCAAACTGTGCCTTGGCCGCAGCGAGCTGCCCTTCGAGTTCCTTGGCCTTGTCGCCGCTCGTCTCCCCTTTGCTTTTCAATTCGAGAACATTCTTTTGATACAACTCCGCAAGACTCTGCGCCTCTTTGCGCGCTGCTTCTGCCTTCTTGCGGGCAGCCTCCGCCTCGGCAATATCCTTGGTCAGTTTTTCGTTATTCTGCTGCTGTTCATGGAGCTTGTCGTTCGCTTCGGAAAGTTGCGCTTCCAGATTGTTGATGCGCTGCTTCACCACATCAAGCGGATCGGATCCCTCGGGTGTCTTGCTCGGCGCAGGCTTTAAATTTCTCCCGGGCCTTGGCGGCTTCGGCTCCACTGAGGGCGGTAGCGCCCCACTGCTGCTTGGGTCTAGGGGATCTTTTGTGTCAATCGGCGGCAACACACCCGGATCGTCCTTCTTTTCCCCGCCCATCTTGGTCTGCACACGGTCAATCGCCTTCATC
>CAMBOD010000114.1 GCA_945868985.1 Prosthecobacter debontii
ACCTCTTCGCTAGCGCCGGAGGCAATAGTTCCGAGGCTCGCATCCAGTTCCACTTTCAGCGTCGAGATTTTGCTCAGTCCCTTGCCCGCGCCTGAATGAAGTCCGCTACCGACAACCGGTAAACTTTCCTGAAAAACCTGCTCGTCCAACTTGGTCTGAAGTCCTGTGAGTATGGTGCCGAGTTCTGTTTTATACGCAGCGATCTGAGTGGATGAAAGAGCCATTACGCGCTCAGCCAAGAATACTTAAGAGAATCCATCAACCGGGGACTCCTCCAAGAAACACCACATTTTCCTCGCACCGCAGGCGAAACTTTTCCTACCTCACTTCGTGCTAAATTTCATCTGGCTCGCAATGCTTCTGGTGTCCGTGATCGTGGGAGGTTTCACGGGGCGTCTGGATGTGATGACGAAGGGTGCCTTTACACAGGCTGAGGATGCGGTGATGAAAATCGCGCTGCCGCTTGTCGGACTGATGGCGATTTGGATGGGGATGATGCGTCTCGCGGAACGCGCTGGGCTCGTGCAGGTGCTCGCGCGAGCGCTGAAGCCGGTGATGCGGCGGCTGTTTCCCGATGTGCCTCCGGAGCATCCAGCGATGGGAGCGATGGTGTTGAACATGTCCGCAAACATGCTGGGTCTGAGCAATGCTGCGACACCGCTCGGCCTGCGCGCGATGGCTCTTTTGCAAAAGCTCAATCCGCGTCCGACGGTGGCGAGCAATTCGATGGTGACTTTTCTCGCAGTGAACACGGCCAGCCTGCAATTGGTGCCGACAACGGCGATCAGCATCCTCGCGGTGCAAGGCGCTCGCTCGCCATCTTCCATCGTGGTGCCAGCGTTCATCGCGACAGCGATTGCGATGTGCTGCGGCGTGGCGACGGCGAAAGTGCTCGGTCGTCTGCGGATGTTTCAGGCGCCGCCAGATGACGACGAGGCGGCGGCTGTCGTGGACGCAAAATCGGCTGATACCGAGACAGAGACAGTGAACGCGCCAGCTTTGACGATGCGTGGAAGAGCGATACTAGCGTTACTCTTTGCGGCATTCGCTGGAATGTGGGCGCTGCTCGCGTTTCCCGATCAATTCCCGGGATGGAAAACTTCCGACGTGCAGCAAAATGCCGCTTACGAGCGGGCATTACCTGCGGCTGCCGCCCCCACACTCGCCACGCAGAGCGCCCTGCTCCCAGTGTTTGCGGTGCTCTATGCAAAAGCCAGCGCTCCATCGCCTGTGCTGGCAATGCTACAAGCGGCGGGAACATTGGCTGTTCCATTCCTCCTCACATTCCTGCCTCTCTACGCAGCGCTGAGGAGAGTGAAAGTCTATGAACAATTCTGCGATGGAGCGAAGGAGGCATTCGCAACAGCGCAACGGATCATTCCTTTTCTCGTGGCAATGTTGATCGCCATCCGATTGCTGCGCGATTCCGGGGTCATGCAAATGCTCACTGACACACTCCATCCCGTGCTGAGCTTCCTCCATTTCCCCGCAGATCTGCTGCCGCTCGCCATCATGCGTCCGCTCAGCGGCAGCGCGTCGCAGGGAATTTTTGTGGACCTCGTAAAAACCCACGGAGCGGACTCGCTCATCGCTAAAATGGCGGCAACCATCTACGGCAGCACCGAGACGACCTTCTATGTGCTCGCCGTATATTTTGGCAGCGTGGGCCTGCGTAAAACCCGGCACGCCGTCGCCGTCGGACTCACTGCGGACATCGTAGCACTAGCCGTAGCCATCACGATCTGTCGCCTGATGTTCGCGTGATCACTTCGCTGCTTTCAACTCCGCGTTCGTCACGCATCCAGCCTTTTTGACCACAGCCTGCCCTTTCTCTCCGATCAGGAAGTCGAGGAACTTACGGTGTTTTCCCGTCGGCTGACGTCCCGTAATAGCCAATAGCGGGCGGCTCAGTTCATAGCGCCCACTCGCGATATTCTCGAACGTCGGCTCCACGACCGTGCCGTCCGCTAGTTTTAAGCCCAGCGCATGGATGCCCTCACCTTTTACTTCCGAAAGATTCATGATCGAAATCGCGCCGTTGTTAAATTCAATCGTCGTGAGAACATCCCCGGAGTCGCTCAACACCTCGGCTTTCGAGAGGGGCGCTTTTCGAGCATCACCATAGAGAAAAATCATAAACAAATCCCACGCGCCGCGTCCTACCTCGCGATTAAAATAAGTGAGGTCTCGATCCTCTCCTCCCACTTGCTTCCAGTTGGTGATCTCGCGTTCGTAAATACCGCGCAACTGCTCCTTCGTGAGAGCATGGATGCCGCTTTGCCACACCGTGTCGCTCACCACAACTCCAAGCGCCTGCTTACCGATGAGCGTTTCTTTAAAAGTCTTATCCGGATATTCAGCTTTTTCACCCGCAGTCATGTAGCGCGTAGAAAGAGCAACATCAATATAGCCGCCGGCCATACGAAAAATCGCGTCTGAACTCCCGCCATCAGTGACAACCTTGAATTCGATGCCCACCGCCTCCTTGATCGAGTCGGCCATCAGTGCGAGCGGCACCGCCACGACAGACGATCCGCGCACGGTAATCGTATCTTCCGCGCGCAGGCTTCCCATCGAGAGAGCACAAAGCGCGATGATGGCGGAAAGTATTTTCATGCCCCGCATATAGCGGGAAAACCAACGGCGTCCAGCAGGTCGCTAGTGCAACCCAGTCCTCTCGCGGATAATTGCCAGACGCTCTTCTGCAAACTTCCGCTTTTCCGCCGGGAGCGATGGATCCGCGAGCGCATTGTTCAAATGTTCCACCACCATCGGTGCATGAGTCCCGTCCTTCATCGCAGCAAAAGCGTGTGCTTCACCGAGATGAAACTCGTATTCCCCCGCCGGCCTCTCCTCGTCCTTCGCCAGCTTGATCAAACGCGTGAGCGCCGCAATCTCCGCCCCGTATTGCTGCGATTCGTGCGCGAGTTGTGCGTGCTGCCACAGTCGCACGGGATCTTCGGGGATGAGCGTGTTCAGTTTTTCTGAAAGCTTAAACGCATCCAGCATATGCTTTGTCGCACGCATCGTGAGCACCTTCACCGCCACCGCGCCCACGGAATTTTCATTTTGAGCGAGCACCTTGTCGGCATACGCCTCCGCCTCCTTCCATTTACCGAGCCACACATAATACTGCGCAAGCCCCGTTAGCGCATCCACCGAACTGCCATCCGCACTCACCGCCTCATCCAGCCACCGTTTCGCCACCTCCGACTGCCGGACTGCCAGCATCTTCATCGCCGCCATAGCGAAAAAGGCCGCTCGGTCCTCCGAGTGCAGCCCCACCATGCGCTGGCGCAGCGGCTCAGCATCCGCAGGCTCCCACTCGCGTGCCGCGACACGTTTGAAAACCAGCGCCCAGTGATCCAGATAGACGAGTTTAAAGTCCCGCTTGTCTGGCTCCGGCTCCAGCAAATGATCCAGCAGTCGCTGATACCTGCTCGGGTCATCCACGAGTAAAACCGTGTCGAAGCGATACTGCCGGTCCAATTGTCGGAAAACACGTGGACTCTGCGGTGCCTGTGCAAACGAAACCACCCGCGCACTCTTCTCATCTTTGTCCTCCTCCGTCAGTAAATCTGCCCGCTTTTGTAGCAGCCACGGCCTCGCCATATTATTGTAGAAAAGCGAGCGTGACTCCAATTTCTCCATTGCAATTAGCGGCGTGGAAACCAGCGGGCTCATCGGAAAAAGCCACCGCTTCACCGGCCTCCATCCAAACCACACCACAGTGATCACCACGACAGCGAGTGAGAAGCGCAAAACATTGCGGCGGGCTTTTGGAGAAATTTGGAGCGGCATGAGCGCAGCCAGCAGTAAACAACCGCGCAACTTCATGCAATTCGCACTTGCTACGCGGCCCACTCCAAGTTACTTCGCGCGTCCCTTTCTGCGGAAGGGTCGGTAGCTCAATGGTAGAGCAGCGCCCTTTTAAGGCGTTGGTTGCGAGTTCGAGTCTCGCCCGACCCACTTCCCTTTCGCCTCTGGAAAAGTGTCTGATTCGATTTCTGCGGGCTTTTTTTGCGACGAATATAGCACGCATTTATCACACACTATTCGTTTGATTTAAGTCCCCTTGCGAAAACAGACGAGGCTTTGTATTTTACTCAAACAGACCACAGAACACGGTGTGATTGTCGCACTAATTTCTGCCACCTTCAAAAACTTGTTATGAAACAAAATCCTCTGTTGCGTTATTCACGTGCTCTCCGCATCTGTGCAGCGCCATTTGCTGCGCTGTTTGCGGTGAGCGCATCGGCGGCGAACGTTTCATGGAACGGGGCGGTGGATGCGGTGTGGAGCACGGGGGGAAACTGGGCGGGCGGAGTTGCACCGGTGGCGACGGATGTGGCCGTGTTCGATGCGGGATCGAGTGCAAATCTGACGACTGCGCTGGGGGCGGATTTTTCGATTGCGGGTTTGAGGATCACGACGCCAGGCGGACTGATTACGATTGGTGCTGGGAATTTGCTGACGCTGGGTGCAGGCGGGATTGATGGGCGTGAGGCTATTTTACTGGAATAACACTCAAAGAATCCAGATCTGGGCCGATTAACCTGAGGCTATAGCCGTCTCGTCAACCTTCAACACGTGAAAAACCACCTCGACCCTGTCATCCTTCAAAAACTCCGGGCCTTCGCAGCACGGCGACGATCGCTCATCATGCTACGGGGTGTTTTCTCTGCGGTGGCGATGTTGATCGCCACGATGGTGGTGGTCGCGGCGATTGATTTTCATTTTTTTCTCTCAGACCGGATGCGCTGGTTGCTCAGTTCCGTGGCCTATGGCTCGGTGCTCGTGATTGCGTGGCGCCAGTGCATTTACCAGCTCGTCCATGCGCCGAATGAACGGCAGATCGCACGACTCGTGGAGCATGCAGAGCCGAAGTTGCGCGAGGATTTGCTCTCCGCCGTCGAACTGAATGAATCCGAGGGAAAGGTGTTTGATTCGGAGCAGTTCCGCGAGTTGCTACGGACAGATGTATCGGCCCGGATGCAGGGGCTGGAGGTAAAATCGCTGCTGCCTGTCGCTTTGATCAAACGCTCTCTGGCGATTGTTGTGGTGATCGTGGCAGCGGTGCTGGCCTTGATGGCGATCAGCAATTTCAATTTGAAAGCATTGCTGCTGCGCGCACTGATGCCGGGGGCAAATCTGGATCGCGTCTCGACAACGCAGGTGGTCATCGTCGAACCCGCTCCGCCAGACCGCATGGTGGCACAAGGCGATGCCGTGCGATTGGTCGTCAAACTAGAAGGCCAGATGGCGCAAAAGGCGATGATCGAAACTGAGAGTGCAACGAATGGTCGCCGGGTTTTGGATCTGACACCTCAGGATGATGGTAGTTTTGCCACGTTGATTCAGGTTGGTCGCGAGAGTGTCACCTATCGGATTCAGGCGGGCGATGCATTGACGAAACGCTATCAACTCACCGCCATCGCACGGCCTTTCGAGGAGTCGTTTGAAAAGACCTACCGCTATCCCGCCTACTCGAAAATCCCGGCGAAGACAGTGACAGAGTCGGGCGGCGATCTCGCTGCATTGGAGGGTGCGGAGGTGGAGTTGAAAATCAAAGTGAGCCAACCGGTGAAGCAAGGTGAGTTGCGCATGGTGCAGGGTGCGAATGAACTTCGCATCCCGCTGCAAAAGCTGCCCGACGGACGGCTTTCGGCGCGTTTCCCAATGAAGAAATCCGGGAACTACCACGCGTATCTCGTCGCGGAGCAGACTGGCTTTGAAAACAAATACAGCCCCGAATGCGATCTGCGCGTGATTCCCGATCTGGTCCCCGAAGTTCGCATTGACGAACCGGAGACCGACATCCTCTCACCTGCGGATGAAGTCATCCACGTGTCCGGACAGGCGAAGGACGATGTGGGCGTCGCGAAAGTCTCGCAATGGGTAAAAGTGAACGAGGGCGAGTGGAGGGAATTCGTGCTCAAGCAGGACGGTGGGCTGGCGACGCCGGTGGAGCGTGAGTGGGATCTCTCCGACGAAAAAGTGAAGGCAAACGACTTGATCGCGACGAAGTTGGTTGCGACCGACTTCAATGGCAGCAAGGCCGAGTCGCGCGTCATTCAGATCGTAGTCCAAACGCCGAATCTCGAAATGAAGCGCCTCGGTGGACTCGAAAGCCGGCGCAAACTCGCTGACGTGCTGAAGGCGCTTGTGGCCGCTGGCACCAGTCTGGAGGCGGCTGCAAACGTCGCGCATCTCAAATCCGCTCAGACCGCAGACAACACGGACCAAAGCCCGAAGGAAGCGGCAACCGCACTTGCCACTGCTCTTCGCAATTACGAATCGCGCCTGTCGGACGCATGGGTCGCACTCGACACTCCGCTGCGCGATGCGCCGGGCAACCATGAAAGCTCGGACCTCGTGTTGCTGGGCCGCCTACTTAGCCGTATCAACAGTGGTGAAGTGCAAAGGGCCATCAAGCTCTCCGGTTTCATCAGCGCGAATTTCTCCAGCCCCGCAACAAAGCCACTCATCGCCGAGGTTCGCGACATCGCAATACGAGCCAAGGCGATGGGCGAACTCGCCAGCGGTGCGTATTTATTCAACCTCTCGGGCGAGCAAATTGACGTGGCTTTCGAGGTGGGGATGATGCTCTACACGGATCAGCGGCGCGTGCAGTCCATGGCGATTTTCCCGAGCACACCAGCTTCGTGGGAAAAAATCTCGAATAAATTGCGCACGATTCTGGGCATCAGCAAAAGCCTCGATGTTGTGCTGAAGTCGCTGAAGGAAGGCGGCAGTCCGATTGCCACCGATGCGGAAAATATCCTGAAAGGGGCTTTCTTTGATTACACAAGGGCGGGCGTCGAAAAAATCCTAAATGACAACAAGCCCGAT
>CAMBOD010000115.1 GCA_945868985.1 Prosthecobacter debontii
TTCGAGCACGAGTTTGGTGTCCACGCCGTTGGCGTTGAATGTGATTTCAAGCGCCTCGTAGATTTTCGGGAGTTTTCCGGTTGCGGAAAAATCCACGTCCACGACGGGGCCGATGATTTGAACGATATTGCCTTGGTTCATGCGAGTGAGTGTTGAGTTTGTTTAGCCGAGCGCCATTTGCGCGGTGGTGATTTCGAGAAGTTCTGTGGTGATCGCCGCCTGGCGCACCTTGTTGTATTCGAGGGTGAGGTCTTTGATGAGTTGCTTGGCGTTGTCGGTCGCGTTTTTCATGGCGACCATGCGTGCGCTGTGCTCGGATGCGCGGCTTTCGAGCACCATCTGATACACGGCGAAATTGATGTAATGCGGGACGAGCCCTGCGAGGACGCCGCCGGCGCTGGGTTCAAAAAGATACTCGGTCGTGTTGGCGGCAGCCTCGACTTTTTTGGTGCCGTGTTCGCCTTCGAGTTCGCTCAATTCGAAGTTCGTCACTGGCAGAATGACGCGCACGGTGGGCTTTTGGTTGATGGTGCTGATGTAGTCGGTGTAGGCGACGCTGACCTTGTCCACTTCGCCGGAGAGAAATTTCTCCATGACGAATTTGGACGCCTGTTTGCTTTCGAGGAAAGTGAACGCTTCCTTCAACTCAAACTCAGCCGCGAGGTCGCGCTTGAGACGTCCGAGGAATTGCGCGCCCTTTCTGCCGATAGAGACGAAGGTGGTTGTTGCGGGATCGAACTTACCGACTTCGCGGAGGAGGTTGGTGTTCAGCGCGCCGCAGAGGCCCTTGTCGGTGGCGATGACGAGCACGAGTTCGCGCTTCACCTCTTTGCGCTCCTGCAAAAGCGGATGCAACTCGGTGCTGCCGCCAACGTGCGCGAGTGCGGCGAGCATTTTTGCAAGTTCCTCGGCGTAGGGACGACCGCTGAGCGCACGAAGCTGCGCCTTGCGCATCTTTGCCGCAGCGACCATTTGCATCGCCTTGGTGATTTGCGAGGTATTCTTGACCGACTTGATGCGTCGGCGGATGTCGCGGGTATTCGCGCCCATGTTCGTTTAGCGGTAGCTCTGCTTGAATTCCGTGACGGCTTCTTTGAGCGCGGCAGCGACGGCGTCGTTGATTTCCGGCTTGTCGCGGAGCATTTGAAGGACGGCGTCCTTGCGTGTGGAGAGGTAGTCTTGGAACTTCATCTGGAAGTCCTTCACCTTGTCCACGGCGACGTCGTCGTAATGGTTGTTCATCACCGCCCACAGCGTCGCGCACTGAAGCTCGACGGGCAGCGGGTTGTATTGCTGTTGCTTGAAAATTTCGACGATGCGCTGGCCGCGGTCGAGGAGCGCCTTGGTGGCGGCGTCGAGGTCGCTGCCGAACTGCGCGAATGCCGCGAGTTCGCGATACTGCGCCAACATGCCTTTGATTTTTCCGGCGACCTGCTTCATCGCTTTCACCTGCGCGGACGAACCTACGCGGCTGACCGAAAGACCCACCGATACGGCGGGGCGGATGCCTTGATAAAAGAGGTCGGTTTCGAGGTAAATCTGACCGTCCGTGATGGAGATGACGTTCGTCGGGATGTATGCCGAAACGTCGCCCGCCTGCGTCTCGATGATCGGGAGCGCGGTGAGCGAACCGTTGCCGCTCTGTTCATTCACACGGGCGCTGCGTTCGAGCAGACGGCTGTGGAGATAGAACACGTCGCCGGGATACGCCTCACGACCCGAAGGACGCTTAAGGAGCAGCGAGACCTGGCGGTAGGCGACGGCGTGCTTGGAAAGATCGTCAAACACGATCAGCGCGTCCATGCCGTTATCCATGAACCACTCGCCAATCGAGGCACCGGCGAACGGCGCGAGGTATTGGTTGGAAGCGGTGTCGGACGCAGTGGCGACGACGATAATCGTGTAGGGCAGCGCGCCGGTTTCTTCGAGAACGGCGAGGTTGCGCGCGACGTTCGACTGCTTCTGGCCGATGGCGACGTAGATGGAGTAAAGAGGACGGAAACCCGCTTTGCCTTCGTTGGCTTTGTTGATGCGGGCGTTGTTGATGATCGTGTCAATCGCGATGGTGGTCTTGCCCGTCGCGCGGTCGCCGATGATCAACTCGCGCTGTCCGCGGCCAATCGGAATCATCGCGTCAATCGCCATGATGCCGGTTTGCACAGGCTGGTTCACCGATTGGCGCTTGATGATGCCGGGTGCGATTTTTTCGACCGGATAATGGGCGGTTGCCTCGATGGGCCCCTTGCCGTCCACTGGCTGGCCGATGGTGTTCACCACGCGACCGAGCAGGCCTTTGCCGACCGGCACGGAGAGAAGACGGCCCGTGGTTTTCACCTCGGAGCCTTCGGTGATGCCCTTGTCGTCGCCGAGAAGCACTGCGCCGACTTCGTTTTCTTCGAGGTTCAAAGCGAGGCCGAAGATGCCGCCGGGAAACTCAAGCATCTCGTTGAGCATGACATCGCTCAGGCCTTCGATTTTGGCGACGCCGTCGCCAATTTCGCGGACGGTGCCGACGTTGGTTTTTGTGGTTCCAGTTTTGAGGCCGGAGATTTTGGATTCGAGGTCTTGCAGGATGCTGCTCATTGCTTGGTAGAGAGTATTGGTTGAGAGAGTGTTTATGCGGCGAGTTCGGTCGCCAGACGGTCAAGTTGGCTGCGGACAGATGCGTCGAGCACATTGCTGCCGACCTGCACTCGCAGGCCGCCGAGCAATGCGGCGTTGATCTTATATTCAGTCGTCACATCCGCGCCGTATTTGCCGCGAATAGTCGCGGTGATATTGCTCTTTTCGGAGTCATTCAAAGCGGTGGCACTTTCGATGACGGCATGACGCTTGGCTACTTCGAGACGGATGAGGTGGGAAAATTCCTTAAGCACGCCGATGTAATTGCGCGGCTTCGATTGCACGATCACATCGGTTACTTTCTTCACCTGTTCTGCGTCAAGGAGACCATTGGCGAAGCTGGCGCGCAGAAGGTCTTTCGACAGTTTTCGTGACTCTTTCGACAGTTTCATCGCTTAGGCTGCGAGTTCCTTGTTTGCAGACTCGGTGATTGCGGCCTGGTCGGCAGAAGTAAGAACTTTGCCGGTAACTTTTGCAGTCGTATCAACGATGAGACGGCTGAGGTCCTTGCGAAGTTCGGCCATAAGGCGCTTCTGCTCGGCTTCACCAGCTTCGCGGGCCTTCTGGATAATCTCAGCGGCCTGCGCGACTGCGCGTTGCCCTTCGCGTTCCGCGATTGCTTTTGCTGCGGCCTGCGCTTCGGCAATGGTCTTCTGCGCATCAGCGTTTGCCTGTGTGCGGATTTCCTCCGCTGTTTTTGTGGCGTCGGCGAGCTGGGCTTTGATTTTCTCAGCGTTTGCAAGACCTTCTTCGATCTTCGAGCGACGCTGTTCGAGCATCGTGAGGACGGGATTGTATGCGAATTTGTAGAGCAAACCGCAGACAATCGAGAAGCTGATCACCTGCGAAAAGAATGACCAGGCATTCCATCCGAAGACTTCTGGAAGCGACTTCTCCGCACCTTTCGAGGCGGCTTCAACTGCTGCTGATGCTAGAAATAATGTGAACGACATTGCGACTAAGTTTAGAAAATTGGTTGCGCGGAGCCTTTTGGACTCCGCGCAATAAGGTTTACTGGCCTTTCGCGAGGAAGATCGCGAAGAACACGATACCTTCGACGAGCGCCGCCAAAATAATGGCGATGTTACGGATGTCGCCCGCTGCGCCGGGATTGCGTCCCGTCGCTTCTGCGGCCTTCATTCCGATGATGCCCACGCCGATCGCCGCTCCGAGAGCTGCGAGACCGATGTGAAGATTTCCCGTCAATTGAGCAAGGATGCTAAGCATGGTTTTGTGTTATGTTATGTTTTTTGTTTTTCCCGCTCACCCCCGCAGTCTTGCCACGGTCCGATGAGCGAAATCTGTTTAGTGGGCGTCGGCTTTCTTTTCGCCGCCGTGACCATGGTCGTCGCCATGCTCATCGTGCCTGTGTTCTTCGTGATGCTCACAAATGAGCAAGGTGAAAACTGAAGTCAGGAGCATGAATACCAGCGCCTGAACGAGGCCGACCAGAAGCTCCATGAAATAGAAAGGAACAGGAATAAGCCAGCCAAGCCAGGGAACAAGGCCCTGCATGGATTCCAGCATCGTCTCGCCCGCATACACATTGCCGTATAGACGGAAGCTCAATGAAACAGGGCGGAACAATATCGAAACCACTTCCAACACGCCGACAATCGCGAAAATCACGATCATCATGACCTTCATCACGCCCTCAGACTTCCCTTTAGGAGCAAAGATGTGTTTGAAGAATCCCACCGGCCCATTTGACTTCAGTGCCCAAATCACCCACCAAAAGAAGAAGGTAACCGCCATCGCCGAAGTCATGTTCAGGTCGGCATTTGCACCACGGAACAGTGGCTTCTCTACGTGATGGGTAAATACCCTGGACCCCTCCACCTCCTGAGAGCTGAAGCCAATAGTTCCAACACCCGGCAGCAAAGCCGCCCAGTTGGTCGCCAGAATAAACAAGAAAATCGTGCCGAAGAACCAAAACGTGTTCTTCGCGAGGTCGCGCCCCATGATTTGCGAAAGGAATCCGTGCAAACCATCCACCAGCCATTCCACAAAATTCTGGCCACCCAAAGGAACTTCCTGCTTCCGGCGCATCGCCCTCTGAACTCCGATAATCACGACCGCAGCAACTATCCACGTCACGACCATCGAGTTATTTACCGGAAGCGGTCCAATATTAAACAGCACTGGCGCATCTGGCGGCAAACCACCACCTTCGCCACCGGCGAATGCCTGCCCGGAAGTGACAAATACGAACACAAAAACGAGCGCGAAAATTCGCGCCGCATTGCCTGCGGTGGAAGTCGAACGGCGATGTAGAAGGGCGATCATTTTCCGAAAATCGTGCGACACTCGGTCTCCAAAAACAATTCACAGCCTTGGCGGGCTGGCTTGCAAAGAGTAGAGGAAAGAACGGTTTTCACCACCCTTTCCGAGCGAAGCGGACGGCGACAAAAGCGTGACGGCGGTGTCATGGCAAGCCCTTTGTGAAAAATTTCACAAACTATTTTCCGAGCGCCCGGCGGGGTGCGAAGTCTAGGCGCGCGGATGTGCGTCGTCGTAGGCTTTTTTCAAACGCTCGACGCTCACGTGTGTGTAAATCTGCGTGGTCGAAAGCGACGCGTGGCCGAGGAGCGTCTGCACGCTTCGGAGGTCGGCCCCGGCGTCGAGCAGATGCGTAGCAAAGCTGTGCCGCAGTTTGTGAGGGGAGATGTTTTGCGGGATTTCGGCGAAAGCGAGGTAGCGCTTTAGTGAGAGCCACACGGAGCGCGTGCTCAGCCGTCGCCGGCTCTTATTAATAAACAACGGCCCCGCGTGGACGCCTGCGGCCTGCCTGTATTTCTGAATCGCCTCCAGCGCAAGCGAGCCGACGGGCACGATGCGCTCCTTCCGTCCCTTTCCCAAAACCCGCACGCTCTCGGTGAAAGTATCCACATCCCGCACTTCCAGCGACGCCAGCTCCGAAAGACGCAGCCCGCTGCTGTAGAACAGCTCCAAAATCGCCGCGTCCCGCTGTGGCATCCACTTCGCGGCCTTGTCGCTTTTCACCATCGCCATTGGCGCGGCGAGCAACGTGCCGATTTGCTTCGCCGTGAGCACGACAGGCAGTTTCTTGTCCAGCTTCGGGAGCTGCACTTGTTTGAGCGGATTGTCCTGCAAGCCGTGCCGCTCCACGAGGTAGCGGTAGAAAGTGCGCAGCGCCGCGAAGTGCAGACGGATCGTCGGTTTGGCCAGTCCGGCCTTCATCCGCTCAAAGAGATACCGCCGGAAATCATCCGCCCTCAACTCCCGCCACGCTCGCTCCGGCACCGCCTCGCGAAACTCCCGCAGCGCCTGCCGGTAATTGCGCAGCGTGAGACGCGAGACATTGCGCTCCACTTCGAGGTGTTCGAGGAATTGCTCGGTGAATCGGTCTTTCGCAGGCACGCGCGTTTGTATTTTCCTCCGCACCACGAAGCGAGCACTTCTCTATCGTCATATTTTTCTTCGTGCATCAAAAAGGCACAGCACGCTTGCTATCTCACGTGCTCTTTCTCCAACCTCCGCGCCATGTCCACTTCGCCCAAACGCTTCGGCTGCCTCGGTGTCTTCATCGTTTTTCTGCTCTGCCTGAGCATCCTTTTTAACGCGCTTTTTCTCATCGGCGGAGCCGTCAATGTAGCGATGGGCGAAAATACTTTCCGCGAAGTGCTGATCAAAAAACCAGCGCAGGACGTGAAGTCTAAAATAGCCGTCATTCGTCTTGATGGACTCATCACCGGCGGCGAAGGAGGCACTCAGTCGCCAGTTGACATCATCAAAACTGAATTGAAGCAGGCCATCGCCGACGGCGACGTGCGCGCCATCGTGCTTGCGATTGATTCGCCCGGCGGCGAAGTCACTGCGAGCGACATCATTTACAATGCGGTGAAAGAAGCGCGGAAAACGAAACCTGTCGTCGTAAGCATGGGATCGCTAGCGGCAAGCGGTGGCTACTACGTCGCGGTCGGCGGCTCACACATCTTTGCGCATGAAACGACTTTCACCGGCAGCATCGGCGTGATCATGCAGTCGCTGAATTATTCCGACATGATCGGAAAAATCGGGGTGCAGGTCATGACTTATAAAAGCGGCAACTTGAAAGACATGCTGAGCGGCTCGCGTCCGCCAACCGAGCCAGAGAAACAATACATCCAAGGCATGGTGATGCAGACTTACGAAAAATTCGTCGGCATCGTCGCCGCCGAGCGCAAACTCCCTGTGGACGAACTGCGCAACGGCGTCG
>CAMBOD010000116.1 GCA_945868985.1 Prosthecobacter debontii
CCGCTTCGGTATCGTTGCGCAGAAAGTGACAGCTCTCAGCGTCAGCGGCACCGCCATCCCGCTGACCGCCGGCGCGAGCAACAACCTCACCGGCTTCGCCCTCGGCTCGACCTTCGACTTCCGCGTGCGCGAGGTGGCATAGGGCGGCATAGCGCGGAGCAACTGCGACTGCGGCGAAGCTTGCCCGATGCGGTGGTTCTGGCATGAAGGACGTATCGCACAGCACGACTCCGATTATCAGCTTCTCGACAGCGGCGGGTTTCAGAAACTCGAACGCTTCGGCGACATCGTGCTTGCGCGTCCTTGCGCGCAGGCGGTGTGGCAGGCTTCGCAGCCCGGCGTGTGGCGTGCGGCGACGGCGACTTTCTCACGCGAAAATGGCAATCGCTGGGAAGGTCGCGAGCGTTTGCCGGCGACATGGATCATCGCGGTGGAGGGTGTAAAATTTCAGCTTAGCTCGACGGATTTCGGGCATCTCGGGATTTTCCCCGAGCAGCGCGACCAATGGCGGCGCATCGCGGAGGACTGCGCTGCTTTTTATAAACGCCACGGACGCCCGGCGCGGGTGCTAAATCTTTTCGCCTACTCCGGTGGCAGCACTCTCGCCGCTGCGTGCGCTGGCGCGGAAGTCTGCCATGTGGATGCTTCGAAAGGAATGGTCGAGTGGGCGCGCAAAAATGCCGCGTTGAACGGACTTCAGGAAAAGCCCGTCCGCTGGATCGTGGACGACGTGACAAAGTTCCTCGAACGCGAATTGCGCCGAGGCCAGCGCTATGACCTGCTCATCCTCGACCCGCCGAGCTACGGACGCGGCGCGAAAGGAGAGGTCTTCAAAATCGAGCACCATCTGCCGAACTTGCTTTCGTTGCTCGCGAAGTTGTTTTCCGCGGAGCCGCTGGGCGTGCTCATTTCCTGCCACACACCGGAGTTGACGCCCATTTCGCTGCATCATCTGTTGCATCAGGCATTCGGGAAAAACGGCGCTCTCGAACACGGCGAGATGCTACTGCGCGGCGATGCCGACGTTCTGCCCGTTCCGAGCGGAAGCTTCTGCCGCTGGACATCCAAGACGGCAGCGTGAAGCCTTGTCGCGCGGTTGTGCGAGGAGGAACCAGTTAGTTGGAAACCGACTAGGCTTTCGCCTTCGTCGTCTTCTTTGCAGCCTGCAAGCGGTCGTTTTTCATGCGACGTGCTTTGCGTTTCTTGACGTTGTCTTTGCCTTTGCAGTTACCCATGCGGGTGAACAAACCGGTATTGCGGTTGAATGCCAAGAGGATTCTCCAGCGCGCTGCGTGGTCCATCGCTTTCAAAAGCCTCGGGTCATCGCCGCCTGCACCTAGTCTCGCCCAGCTTTGCGCGAGTTATCGCGCGGCATCCATCCACAGAAAACCAAACACACCATGAAACACATCCTCATCACACTCCTCGCTATTCTCGGCTACACTGCTCCCGCGCGTTCGCGCAGGAAGGGCCGCTGCCATTCACTGTGACCCTCGGCGGAAAAGCTGCGGCTCACACCAAAGGCGAGGCATTCGCCAAAATCGCCGACGCAGTCGCTGCGGATACAGCCATCGAAATCGGCGACAAGGCCGCGCACGTCACCGCGCTCAGCGGGATGGAACTCTTCGAGGCCGTCGTGTCGCTCGACGACATCAGCGCAGTCGTTTTCCGCAGCGCGAAATAATCCGCGCCAGCCGAACTCAAAATCACAACGGGCAAGCCATCACCGGCTGGCCCGTTGTGATTTCCGAAGTCGCCGACATTGCGTCGAAGGCACGGCCCGCTAATGGTGTCGCTGTGATTACCGACGAGACTGTTTCTGCATTGCGCGTGATTTTTGCCGAGGGCTACCGCGCGGACAAAGTGATCGAGCATACGCTGCGCACGCATCGCGCTTGGACGACGCGGATGCGCGGCGAATTTGTGACAGCAATCCGCGAGGCGGTGCGCTGGTGGCGCTGGTGGTGGTTTTGCGCGGGGGAAAGGGACGGCACTTATCTCGATGATCCATCCGAGGAAGCCATCCGTCGCGCACTCGCTGCGGCGGGGCGCGAGCATCCGGGCGGGACTCCGGCGATTCACGCGAGTTTTCCAGACTGGCTGTGGGAGCGGGGCGCGGAGGAAATCGGCACCGCGTGGCCCGCGATGGCGGACGCGCTGAACACGGAGGCCGATCTTTTTCTCCGTGCAAACACGCTGCGCACGACGGCGGACGAACTGCGTGTGAAATTGCGGCTGGAGGGATTTACCTTAGAGCCGGTGCCGGGTGCGCCGGACGCGCTGCGGTTGCGCGGGGCGAAGGATGTTTTCGGCACGATGGCGTTTCGCGAAGGACTCTTCGAGGTGCAGGATGTTGGCTCGCAGCAGATCGCGCCATTGCTCGAAGTGCAGCCGGGGATGCGCGTAGTGGACGCTTGCGCCGGAGCGGGCGGCAAGGCGCTGCATCTCGCCGCGCTGATGCGTAACAAAGGCAGCATCGTCGCGCTCGATCCCGTGGAATGGCGGCTCACCGAACTGCGCCGCCGGGCAGCCCGTGCGGGCGTGGACAACATCGAGGCGCGCGTCCTTTCCGACCCGAAAAAACTGGAGCGCCTCGCGGGCAAGGCCGACCGCGTATTGCTCGATGTGCCGTGCAGCGGCCTCGGCGTGCTGCGTCGCAATCCCGACGTGAAATGGAAGCTCACCAAGCCCGAACTGGATCACCTCTGCGAACTGCAAGCGCGTCTGCTGCGTTCCTATTCGCGCATGGTGAAACCCGCCGGCAAACTCGTGTATGCCACGTGCAGCGTGCTCCCCTCCGAAGGCGAACGGCAGGTGCGCTCCTTCCTCGCGGCGAAACCGGGCTGGGAACTGGAGACCGAACTAAAATTATCCCCCGGCGAAAACGGCGGCGACGGCTTCTACGCCGCACGGCTGTTGCGGGTTCCAACCTAATTACTTAGCGTATCCTTCGACGGGAAGTAGGATGGTTGGGTTCGTTGTAAGCGTTGGCGAGGTAATCGCCAGGAAGCTCCTTGGCGGGTATCCAAAGCACAGCCCAGCCAGCAATGAGGCCCAATTCCCAGATTTCCTTGAAAGCCTTGCGGTCGTCATCGCTATGAGAACGATGTCGAGTTTTTGTGACGCCAATAAAGCGGTCCGTGGCAATACCCTTGAAAGTGTGCGGTCGCATGAACTCCTTTGCATCAACTCGACGACACGGGGGCTTGTCATTGGTGGCACACCCCAAAAGCAAGGTGGCGACGATGAACAGAGCAGCATATCTCAGGTGGTGTTGCAGGTTGGTTTTCATGGTGAGTGGTGATTCAGACGTAGTGATGCGGTTTCAAGGACGCGTGCGCCCTGCCTGACGGGCGTGGGCGAGGAAGGCGGCGAGTTCCTTGGCTTTGTCGGAATTTTTTCCGGCGAGATTGGTTTTTTCGGTGGGGTCGTCGGCGAGGTTGTAGAGCTGGCTGGCGGCTTGGGCGTTGCCGGTTTGGATGAGTTTCCACGGGCCCATGCGCAGGGCGAGCGGGCCCTGGCCGCCGTTGTGAAAGATGGCGTGTTCGCGGCCAGCGGGGCTTTGGCCGAGGAGCGCGGGCAGCACGTCGAAGCTATCCGGCGCGGCATCGGAGGGCAGTGGGATGCCGGTGAGCGTGGCGAAGGTGGCGGTCATGTCCACATGCGCGATGAGTGCGGCGCTTTCGGTGCCGGGTGTGATTTTGCCGGGCCAGCGGGCGATGAATGGAACGCGGTGCCCGCCCTCGAACAGCGCCCCTTTTACGCCGCGCAGCGCGCCGTTCATCGCGTGCTCTCTCGGGCCGTGGTCGGCATAGCCGTCGTCCCACACGCCGCCGTTGTCGCTGGTGAAAATGACGAGTGTTTTTTCGGCGAGGTGGTTTTTTTCGAGGGCGGCAAGGATTTGCCCGACGGTGTCGTCGAGTTCCTGAATCACATCGCCACGAGTGCCGGCCTGGCTGCTGCCGACGAAGCGGGCATTGGGCACGCGAGGGACGTGGATGCCGTGGGTGGCGAGATAGAGGAAGAAGGGCCCGGCTTTGTTTTGCTCGATGAATGTGACTGCTTTTTTTGCGTAGGTGTCGGCCATGTCTTCATCGCGCCAGCGCGCGGAGTTGCCGCCGGTCATCCAGCCGATGCGGCCCACGCCGTTCACGATGGTCATGTCGTGCCCGTGGGTGTGCTTGAGTTTAAGCAGCTCGGGATTCTCGCTGCCGGTGGGGTCGTTGCCGACCTTGGCCTTGTAGCTCACGCGGATCGGGTCGGCGGGATCCAAGCCGACGATGCGGTGATTTTCCATATACACGCACGGCACACGGTCGCCTGTCGCGGGCATGAGGAAGGCGTAGTCAAAGCCAATCTCGAGCGGGCTGGGTTTGATTTCGCCGTTCCAATCCGGCCCGCCTGCACCGCCGAGACCGAGGTGCCATTTACCAACGACGCCGGTTTTGTATCCGGCGGTTTTCAAAAGCGCGGGAAGTGTGGTCGAGCCCGGCGGGATGCAGAGCGGCGCATCGCCCGGCGCGATGGAAGAACCCGGCTGCTGCCGCCACGAGTAGCCGCCCGTGAGAAATGCGCGCCGCGTGGGCGTGCAGGTGGTCGCAGGCGAGTGGGCATCGGTGAACCGGCAACCGTCTTTCGCGAGTTGATCGAGCACGGGCGTCTTCACGAGTTTCGCGCCGTAGCAACCGAGGTCGCCGTAGCCGATGTCGTCGGCGAGGATGAAGATGATGTTCGGCTTTTCCGCCGCGATAGCCGCGACGCTGACGGTGAAAATGAGGGCGATGAGCGAAGCGAGGAGGCGCATAATGGGGGAAGTCTTGCAGCGAATCTATGAATTGAGAAGGCCCCAGAGGCGGTGGAGGAAACGCTCCCACGGGCTGAAGATAATTTTGTCGGCGAGGAATCCGATGACGATGATGACGAGCATGAGGCCGACGACTTGATCCATCGCGTGCAGTTCGCGTCCGTAGTGCAGCAGGTGGCCGATGCCCATGCCGCTGAGGATCGTGATGTAGATCTCCGCCGCCATGAGCGAGCGCCACGCGAAGGCCCAGCCCTGTTTCGTGCCGCTGACGATGTGTGGGAGCGACGCGGGCGCGAGCACCCGGAACCACAGATGAAAACCGCGCGAGCCCATCGTGGCGGCGGCTTCGCGGTAGAGCGGCGGGATTTGACGGATGCCATGCTCGGTCGCAAGGATGACGGCCCACACGGTGCCCATCACGACGATGAAGAGCATCGCCTTTTCCGTCTGACCATACCACAGCAGCGCGAGCGGCACCCAGCAGACGCTCGGCAGAGTCTGCAGGCCGAGCGCGAGCGTGCCGACGGTGTTGTGGAGAAATTTGAAGCGCGCGAGGAGCATCCCGAGCGGAATGCCGATGCCGATGCCGACGGCGTAGCCGAGAAAGAGGCGCTTCATCGTGACGAGCGTGGCCTCGGCGAGCGTGCCGTCCTTTGCGGCACCGACGATGTATTGCCACACTGCGCTCGGGGCGGGCAGGAGCACGGCGGAGACTTCGCCGTGGCGTGCGGTGTATTCCCAAGCGCCGAGGAGTGCGGCGAAGAATGCGAGTGCTGCGAGAAATTGTTTCATAGTGCGGGCGCGAGGATCGTCTTGAGTTCGCCGGTAATCTCGGCGGCGAGCGACGCCATCGCGACGTCGTTGAATTCGCGTGGGCGCGGCAGCTCGATTTTGAACTCCTTCCGGATGCGTCCGGGGCGCGGCGAGAAAAGCAGCACGCGGTCGCCGAGGCAGACGGCCTCGCGGACGTTATGCGTCACGAAGAGGATCGTCTTTTTCCGGGCGGCGTGAATTTTCTGCAAATCGCCGTAAAGTTGCTCGCGCGTCATGGCGTCGAGCGAGGCGAACGGCTCGTCCATGAGCAGCACGCGCGGGTTTGGCGCGAGCGCGCGGGCGAGGGCGACGCGCTGCTTCATGCCGCCGCTCAGCTCGTGGATGTTCGCGTGCTCGAAGCCATCGAGGCCGACGAGTTTCAAATAGTAGCGCGCTACTTCGAGGCGGTCCTTGTTGGTCAAAGCGGGCTTGAGTTTCAGGCCGAACATCACGTTTCCGAGCACGTCCAGCCACGGGAAAAGCGCGTGCTCCTGAAACATCACCGTGCGGTCGCGTCCGGGCTCGGTGATCATTTTGCCGTTCACTTCGGCTGTGCCGGTGAAGCTCCGCTCGAGTGCTGCGACGATGCGCAGCAGCGTGCTCTTTCCGCAGCCGCTCGGGCCGACGAAGCAGACGAATTCACCGTCGCCGATTTCGAGGTTGATGTCGTCGAGTGCTTGGACGGTTCCACGATTGGTCGTGAATATTTTGCTCACACCAGCAAGCCGGATTTTGGCCGGCGGTGGCGCTTCTAGTTCGGATGCGAGGCTCATCGGATTGCAGATTGCAGATTGCGGATTTGCGGAAGCCAAAGCGTGAACGCCACGCGGCTCGCGGTGCATCGCTTGTCAGTGCGGCGGTGCTCATTTCGCGAAGAGTTTGGAAAGGTCGGCTTCTTCGGGGAGCAGGCCGACGGATTTTGCGTCCTTCTGCATCGCGGTGAAGTCCGCAGGCAGCGCGCTGGTGGTGAAGGTGAGCCGCGGCCACGCGTGATCGAGCAACGCGGCGGGGAGTGCCTTGCTCGTCGCCTTTTGTAGCGCAGCGGAGACGGCAGGCTTGGCCCAGTCCGGCTCGGCGGCGACTTTCTTCGTGAGTTCGTCGTGAGCGGCGACGAATTTCTTGAGCAGCTCCGCTTTGCCCGTGAGCGCCTTGTTGCTCGCGGCCACGAGCGTGGTGAGCACGTCCTTTTGCTCCACGAGCAATTCCCCGTCGGCTTCCAT
>CAMBOD010000117.1 GCA_945868985.1 Prosthecobacter debontii
CGCCTTGTAAGCGCGCCGTCGCACAAGAGCGCGCGTGGTTTTCACGAATGCCCCGCCCCGGAAGTTCGCACCTTTGTCCTGCCTGCGAAGGCGGTGTCGCGCTGACGCTTGCCACCGCACTACAAGGTCGGCTCCCGCGCTTGTCACATTCCTATGACGCCAGCCGCCCCTTCCGCCGTTACTGCGGTGGATTCTTGCTACCGTCGGGGAAGGTGATGTCGGTATTCGGAAGCGCAGCGCGCAGTTCGCGCAGCACGGCGGCGGGGATTTTATCGCAGCCGTGGAGGTCGAGCTTTTGCAGGCCGGTGAGGTTCTTCAAGCCGTCCACGTTTTGCAGCGCGGTGCATCCCCTGAGGGTGAGTTCTTGCAGGCCAACGAGGGCCTTCAGACTATCCATGCTTTGCAGCGCGGAGCATTTATAGAGGATGAGCCCTTGCAGTCCGGTGAGGCCCTTCAAGCCGTCCACGTTTTGCAGCGCGGGGCATCCGCTGAGGGTGAGCTTTTGCAGTCCGATGAGGGCCTCCAAGCCGTCCAGATTTTGCAGCACGG
This sequence comes from Prosthecobacter debontii, assembly GCA_945868985.1. GTDB lineage: Bacteria > Verrucomicrobiota > Verrucomicrobiia > Chthoniobacterales > Chthoniobacteraceae > SXWH01. The sequence goes on from CAMBOD010000117.1 coordinate 550, forward strand.
GACAACTGTCCAGGAAGAGCGATTGCAGTTTGGTGAGGCTCTTCAGGCCGTCCACGCTTTCACATCCCAAAGCAAATAATCCCGTGGGGCGGAGGCGGTGGACCATTTCGCGATAACGGCCAGGGTCGCGGACTTCTCCCATGTAAAGGTTGCGGGGTGCGCGCCCCATGTCTCCGTTTTTCAACGCATTGTGCCAGTCCTGTCGAATCAGGCTGATGGTGTCATCGCACCTCCATGCCATTCCCGCCTCCCTCGCCTCGCGGACGGCGGCTTGGTATTGGTAAACGCGCCACGCTTGCCAGCCGCAGACTGCGAGAAAGATGGCGACCACCCACCACCAAAGTTTCCCGAGGCGGATGCGGCGCTTGGCTGGAGGCTCGTCTTTCACCCCCGCCTTTTGCCGCGCGCCGCTGCGGATGGCAATGCGGGTTTAGCTCTCGGGGTAGATGGGGATGCCTTCGCGGGCGATTTTTTCGAGGAGGCGGGGGTTGTCGGTGCGCTCGGTGCGGACTATGTCGAATTCGTAGATGATGGGGGCTTGTTCGAGGGCGTCGGTCAGTTCCTGCCAGTCGGCGGGGGCGGCGTCGGGGGCGGAGATGGCGAGATCAATGTCTGATGCGCGCCGTGCGTGGCCGGTGGCGCGGGAGCCGAAGATGCGGACTTCGCGCACGCAAGGGAAGCGGCAGAAGGTGCGGCGGAGGGTGGCGAGGTCTTTGTCGCGAAGGGCGAGGGATTTCATGGCTCAGTCCCAGTCGAGTGTCTGGATTTTGCGGGCCATGCTGCCGAGCAGTGGCGCGTAGTCGCGGACGATGTGGGTGTGGATGCGAACGGCGAGTGTTTCGTCGTAGGCGTGGCTGGTGAGGTTGCGGTCTTCGAGCATCTGGAGCCAGATGTCGGATTCCTCGGTGGTGGGGATGAGGTTTTCGGCGAAGGCTTTTTTGAGCGTGGCGCGAGGGCCGCCGCACTCGTGGCCCTGCCGTTCGAGGTAGAGCTTGAGGGTTTTCCACACGACTTCAAAAGTGAACTCGAAGCGCTGGATGGTGGCATCGCGGATGAGTTCGCTGTCCGGCTGGGCGACGGCCTCGGCGAGGCGTGCCGCGCTGTCGCGCACATCGGCCTGACGTTCGATGAAACGTTCTTTGCTCATGCGGGTGTGTTTATCCGGGTGAAGGTGGGTTTGGCGAGGATGGAGTCTGAAGATGCGGGCGTTTGCCAGTCGCGCAAACACGCTGTCTCCCACCCGTCTGGCAGACACGCCACCCGCCACCCGCCACTCGCCACTCCCGCTAAGCGCTTTGTGCCAAGCGGGGGCGGGCGTCGGGGCTCCAGGGGTTTGTTTTGAAATGGGCGGCTTCGATTTTCTCGGCGTAGTCCTCGCAGAGCTGGCAGGCGGCGGCGATGTCGAGGTGGAGATGGCGCGGAGCGAAGGGCGCGAGGTTTTTGTGCGCGAGGCGGAAGAGGCGGGCGGCGGGGCGGAGTCGCGCGCCGTGCTTGGCGTGGGTGGGGTGCTCGTGCTGTTTGCGCAGGTGGACGAATGCGCCTGCGAGCTGGATGAGTCCTTTGAAAAAGGCGTGGTTTTCGCCGGGCGTGCGGAGCCAGAGGTGTTCGAGCACGTCGTGGGCTTCGTAGTAGTCGCCGGCGTTGAAGCAGGTGAACCAGCCGGTGTAGCGCGGGTCGGTGCCTTCGCCGCCGGGGCTGTTTTCGAGCGTGGCCACAAAGGCCTCGATGCGGTCGCTTTTTTTCATCGCGGGAAATGAGCGAGGCACTATCCTGCGCAGCCGTGTGCAAGACAAGCGGACGCTTTGCTCCAACAATTTCCCTCGCGCTGACAGCGCTGCGCTTTCGCTTTGCCCCGCGCAGGGCGGGCGGGCGGGATTGCTGAATGTGATGTAAATGGACAGAACGACTTTCATTTTGATGACGAGCGGGCTGGTGGTGCTGGCGCTGATTTCGGCGTTTGTGTCGGCGGTGGAGACGGCGCTGTTTTCGCTCCAGCCGCAGCAAATCGAAGCGCTCAAGGCGCGGCGCGCGTCGTTCGCCGAAGGGCTTGGGCGGCTGATGGAAAATCCGCGCCGCTTTCTCAGCGCGGTGCTGCTGGCCGATGCGCTGGCGAATGCGCCGCTGATGATCGGGAGCATGGTTTTCATCGAGGCGCAGGGCGCGGTGGAGATTCCGCGATGGGCGTCGGTGCTGATTATTTTTGCGCTCATTGTTTTCATCTGCGACCTCGTGCCGAAGCTGATCGCGCTCACGATCCCGCAGACGGTGGCGCGGATGGGCGTGTCGTTTTTCAGCCGCGTGATGCCGCTGCTCGATCCGCTGGCGCGCGTGCTGGAGCGGGGGAGTGAGCGCATCGCGGGTGCTATTTTGCCCGCAGGGCTGCAAACACAGCGAAGTCTGAGCGAGGAGGAGATGGAGACGCTGGTGGAATTGAGCGCGGAGCAGGGGGCGCTGCACGAGACGGAGAGCGAGATGATTTCGGAGATCATCAAGCTCGGCGATAAGACGGCGAAGGACTGCATGACGCCGCGCGTGGAAATGTTTGCGCTGCCGGACGACCTGACGAACGAGGAGGCGATGGAGCAGTTGCGCCAGCGACGGTTCCGTCGCGTGGTGGTGTATGGCGAGACGCCCGATGACATCGAGGGCGTGCTGGATGTGTCGGCGTTCCTGCGCGATCCGTCGGCGCATTACACGGAGCGGCTGGATGTGCCGTCGTTCGTGCCGGAGACGATGAAGGCGGTGGCGTTACTGAAAAGTTTTCTCAACCGCCCGCAGGGGCTTGCCATCGTGGTGGACGAGCACGGCGACGTGGAAGGTGTGGTGACGCTGGCGGATTTGGTGGAGGAGATCATCAGCGACGCAGTGCCGCAGGCGGAGGCGAAGTTGTATCTCGAATCCATCGGCGACGGGCGCTTGCTCGCGAGCGGCAGTGCGCGTCTCGAAGACATCGAGGAGGAACTCGGCGTGAAGTTCGAGGCGGAGGGGAGCATTGATACGATTGGCGGGCTCATCTTCAACCAACTCGGCCAGCTCCCGAAGGCGGGGCAGGAATTGCGCATCGGCTCGGTGCGCGCGGTCGTGCGGCGTGTTTCGCGCAAGCGCGTGGATGAAGTGCAGCTCGAACGCGACACTTGGGAGGAGGTGGAGGAATGATCTGGCTCATCATCGCGCTCTGCCTCGTCGTGTCGTTCGTCTTCAGTGGAATCGAAGCGGGCATTCTTTCGGTGAATCGCGTGCGTCTCGCGCACCGCGCCAAGCAGCGCGAACGCGCAGCGCTCAAGCTCCAGCGACTGCTCGCACACCCGGAGCGACTGCTCATCACGGTGCTCGTCGTCACGAATCTCTCGAACATTCTCGCGCTCGTCCTCGTCTGCGACCAACTGCACGACGTGCTCGGACGACGCGGCTACTACATCGCGCTCGCACTTTATCTGCCCGTGTATCTGCTCGGACTCGAACTGCTGCCGAAGTCGCTCTTCCGCCGTTTTCCCTATCGCGCGCTCGCCGCGCTCGCCGAGCCTCTGCGCCTCGCAGACGTGCTGCTCGCGCCAATGCACTTTGTCGGTGAAGTGGTGCAGAAAGTCTTTTTCGGTCGTCGTCCCATCGAGCAGCAGCGGCTTTTCCTCGGTCGCGAAGATTTCCGCTACTACGCCGCCGAGGGCGAACGAACGGGCACCATTACAAAGACCGAGCGCGAGATGATTACGGATGTGGTGGATTTCCGCGCTGTGACCGCGCGCGACGTGATGGTAGCGCTCGATCCCGCGCGCGCGATTTCCGCCGCCGCACCGGTGAGCGAGCTGTTGGAGAAAAGCGCGAGGCTGCATCAGGATCGCTGGCTCGTGTGCAGTGACGACGGCAGCGTGACCGGCGTGGTGAGCGCGTTCGAGGTGCTCATCGAAGGTCGTCGCGATGTGAATGTCGGCGTCTATCAGCGCCGCATCGTGACCGTCGCCGCGCAGGAGCCTGCGTATAGTGTGTTGCGGAAATTGCGCGCCGCCCGCACGAACGTCGCCATCGTGCGTGGCACAGGCGTCACGCCGCTCGGTCGCGTGACGTGGGAGGATCTCATTCGCAAACTCGTGAGTGCGGCGGCGAAGTAGCACGCGCACTTTGCACTGTCCGCCTGCGCATGGCGGCTGCTATGGGTGCGGCAGATGCAGCCCAAACGAATCATTCTCCTCGCGGCCCTGATCGCGCTGGTGGCAAAGCTATATTGCGCAGGCACGACTACGGGCACGAACGATACGGTATTCTTTTACGGCTTCGGCAAGCGCATCAACGAGAACGGCCTCGCACACACCTACAAAACGGTGACGATTTTCAATCACACACCGCTCGTCGGCTACTACTCCGCGCTGCTCCAGCGCATCGAGCCGGGCGCGCAGATGAAAATGGAACTGCTCCCGTTTCTGCTGCGACTGCCGGGAATCATCGCCGACTTCCTCGCGGTGTTCGTGCTGTTTCGGATTCGTGCCATCACCGGCGGGCCACCGTGGTGGGCGATTGGTGTTTTCGCGCTCAGCCCGGTTGCGTTTATGGTCTCGGGTTTTCATGGAAACGTGGATTCGGTGCTCGCGCTTTTGTTGCTCGTCGCCGCATGGCTCGCGATGGAAAACAAACCTGCACTTTGCGGCATCGCACTCGGCCTTGCGTGCAATGTGAAGGTCGCGCCGCTGCTGCTCGGTCCGGTCTTTTTTCTGTGGTGGTGGGAGCGTCGTGCGTGGCGTCCGTTCATGCTCAGCGCTGCTGCGGTCACGCTTACCGGATGGGCGCCAGCTTTGATTGGAGCGCCGCGTGAGTTTCTCGGAAACGTGCTCGGCTATCAGGGTTACTGGGGCATTTGGGGAGTGAGTTGGTGCCTCAAACAAACTGGCGCGGAGGTTTTTCAGAAGGTCGGCTTTGAGCAACTCACGTCGGCGCAGATGCTCGTCATGGCTGTCTGCAAATGGGGCATTATCGCGGGCGTGATCGTGATCTCGTGGCTGCGGAGAAAAGCGGATGCGCTGGGTTTTTTCACCACGCTTGCGTGGGTGTGGGCGTTGTTCTTCGTGTGTGCTGCGGGAGTCGCGCCGCAATACTTCGTCTGGCTCGCACCGTTCCTCCTCGTGGCCACGCCGCGCTGGTCGGCGGCGGTCACGGCGGCGGCATCGGTGTTTCTTTTCGTCTTTTACAACGTGACTGCAAACGTGCGCACAGACCGCGTGCAAATTGTTGGAGGTGATCCGTGGACACCGCCGTGGGTGAAACCTTGGGATCTGGCACGCTCGGACAACCCGCACATCGCGCTATGGGGGCCGTGGCAAATGCTCCCGTGGATTGTTTTAATCGGATGCCTCGCATGGCTCACAATGCGCGTCTGGAAAGAGCGCACTAAAGAAGCTGGCGCGGGCTCTGCTTAAAGCGAATCACAGCCCAACCATGTCCACTCTCAATCAGCCCAACGAGAGCGCGCCCGTTTTGTCGGCGCGCATATTCTGGATTCTCTTCGCGCTCATCGCGCTTGCCGGCACTGCTGCGCGAATGTGGGAATGTGCCTCGTGGCGCAAAACCGGTTTCGATGAGTTGCTCTACCGCCGTTACGTCAACCTCATGGATGGGGGAACGCAGCAAATCGGCGTTTTCCAGCGCGACCAGTCTCTTCAAGCATGGGAATTTAAAGTCACCGGATCTGGTGCGGGCGCGATGCCGTCGCTCACGAGTCTTTTTCTCCGCACCCAGGCGAAGCCGGGCACCGAATGCGAACTGCCGCCAACTCGCTTCCTCTACATTTACACGTCGTGGCTGTGGAAAACAGCGCGCTATGGCGATGCGCCACCGCTGCCGATGGCAGAACTGGGGAAGGAGTGGAGGATGAAGCCCGATGACTGGGGCAGTCAGGAACGCTCGCGCGATGCGGATCACCGCGATCCTGCGCTCGCGTCGCTACATCAAGTCGCATTCTTTTTCAGCATGCTGCTCATGATTGCAGGCGGGCTTTGTGCGTGGCGGATGCTCGGACGCGGTGCCGGCCTGGGCGTGCTTGCGCTGATGGCGTGTGATCCCATCCAGCTTCATCTCAGCCAGCATGCGATGGTGGACGGCTTCTTTACTTTCTGGGCGATGATGTGCCTGTGGACGACGTGGGAGTGCTTGCGAGCACCTGCGAATCGCGGATGGCTCGCCGCGCACACGCTCTACCTCGCGCTGATGGTGATGACGAAGGAAAACTCGTTCTTCGTTTATTGCGCGCTCGCTTTGGTCGTATGCGCAAATCGGTGGCTCAAATACGGCACT
>CAMBOD010000118.1 GCA_945868985.1 Prosthecobacter debontii
CCTACGGCTAGTGCATCTTCATGGGTGCTCCCAGTCCGAAAGACGCGCACACCGCCTGGTGGTATAGCGACGGTCACCGCCTCATTCTTTATACGAATGGAAAACCGCATAGGGAGTCGCGCGCGCCGGCAGCACCCATTGGACTTTCATGAACGGCGACCTGACAAAGTTCCCATTCTAACCACGTTTTGCTTGGAAAATTGCTGCACAAAAAACGCCGCCCGGCTCTCGCGAGACGGGCGGCGTGGTTTGGGAAATCAGTCCCGTTTGGCGGGCTGAAGGTTTACAGCGCGCGGCAGAATTCCTCGAACCGGTCGAGGCCCTTCTTGATGATATCGAGGCTCGTTGCGTAGCTGAAGCGGATGGTGCGATCATCTCCGAATGCGATGCCAGGGACGACGGCAACGTGGTGCTTGCCGAGCAGACGATCTGCGAAGTTGGTCGAGTTCATGCCGAAGCCGCTGATATCGGCGAGGACGTAGAACGCGCCCTGAGGGGCGACGACCTTCACCTTTGGGATGCTCGTGAGACGCTCGACCATGTATTGGCGGCGGATGTCGAATTCCGAACGCATGTCCTCGACAGGAGCCTGGTCGCCTTTCAGCGCGGCGAGTGCGCCTTTTTGTGCGAAACTCGTGCAGCCGCTGGTGCTGTGGCTCTGGATGGCGTCCACTGCTTTCGCGATAGCCTCGGGCGCGCCGAGGTAGCCGAGTCGCCAACCGGTCATCGCGTAGCTCTTGCTGAAGCCGTTGACGGTGATGGTGAGGTCGTAAAGTTCCTTACTGAGCGAGGCGATGGAGACGTGCTTCACGTCGTCGTAAGTCAGCTTCTCGTAGATTTCGTCGGACAAAATGATGATGTCCTCTGCGAGTGCGACTTCGCCGATGGCTTCGAGTTCTTCGCGGGTGTAAACAGCGCCGGTGGGGTTGCCGGGGCTGTTGATGATGACCATCTTTGTGCGCGGCGACATGGCGGACTCGAATTCCTCGGCGGTCATCTTCCAGCCGTTCTCGGCTTTCGTTTCCACGATGACGGGCTCGCCACCGGCGAGGCGCACCATTTCAGGGTAGCTGAGCCAGTAGGGCGCAGGAATGACGACTTCATCGCCTTCGCCGACGCAGGCGAGAATGGCGTTGAGGCAGGAGTGCTTCGCACCGTTGCTCACGACGATCTGGCTGGGCTTGTAGTCGAGTTCGTTGTCTTTTTTGAACTTCTCGCTGATGGCCTGGCGAAGTTCGGGGATGCCGCTGCTCGGGGCATATTTGGTGAAGCCGGCTTTGAGAGCCTCGATGCAGGCGGCTTTGATGTGCTCGGGCGTGTCGAAGTCCGGCTCTCCTGCGCCGAAGCTGCAAACATCAATGCCTTCGGCTTTCATCGCCTTGGCTTTGCTGTCAATGGCGAGCGTGAGCGAGGGGCTGAGAATAGTGGAACGATGGGCGAGTGACATGGTGATATAGGATTTTTTGGATTTTTTGTTTTGGTTACTTTTTGGCGAACCAGCCATCCACGAGTGTGCGGAAATTGTTTTCGTTGATCTGGACGATGCCCATTTCGCGCTGCGCGTTTTCGGGCGCATCGCTGGCGTGGGCGGCGTTGACCATGATGGTCTCGCCAAACTCGCGACGGATGGTTCCGTGCGGGGCCTTGGCGGGGTCGGTCGGCCCGAGGACTTCGCGGATTTTGCGCACCGCATCCACGCCCTGATAAATGAGCGCGAGGATTTTTGCGGTGCCGGGTTCGTTACGAAGATCGGCAGGGCAGGTGCTCGGGCGGCGGCCGGACATGAACTCCACGATGTCCTCCCAGTTTTCGCGGCCATTCAGTGGCCCGAGGATGTCGCCAAGTGCCTTCTCCGTCTCAGGGGTGAAAGTGATCTCGAACAGCGGTTCGAGCGCCTTCTTTGCAACGCCCGCCGCGCGACCACGCAGCTTGTCCTGCAACACATCGAGGACGGGGCCGTAGAATTCCTCGGCCTGTGCGCAGCTCATGTGGTGAACCTTGGCCGCGATGATGTAGAGGCCGGTGCGGCTGAAGAGATCGATGACACCGCCGGGACGCGCGTTCGGGAAACGAAAGTTGTCCGGCTTGATGAGCACGAGCGTCTTTTCGACATTCGAGCCCTGCGGGAAATCAATCACCTTGTCGAGCAAACCGCCTTCGCTGTCGGAATGCTGAGCCCAAATTTTGAGATCGCGTTCGGTGCTGGCGGCATCCTGCGGCGCGAGCACGCCGGGCTCGAAATAGGAAACGTTGCCGTGAGCGTCGTTGATGTAGTCGCCGTAGGTGTCGCGGATGGTTTCACCCGCAGTGCGCTCATTGAGAATGTGACCGACGCACTCCTTGATTTTTGCAACCGCATCTTCGCCTTTGAAAACGAACATCAACACACGGGGCTTGGTGCCGCCTGCCTTCGGGGTGAAATTGGCGAGCACGTATTTTTGAATCATCTCCTGAGCCGCGCGATGGCTCACATCGCTATCGGTCACGACGCCCGCTGCATATTTTTCAGCGAGCTCCTTGCTCGGGGCAAACATCCGCGCCGCGACGAGGTCGAGACCGGTGCGTGAGATGAGACGGGAAATAATGCCCCCGGTTCGCGATTTGCGAATCGTGTAAGGCGTAAATAGGACGTAGGAAAGTTCGACTGCCATAAGACTAAAAAACCCGCGTTGCCCGCTGAAATCGCTCAGCAAACAACGTAGGTCGCGTGTTTTTGTTAAAGGTTCGGTAAGCTAGCGGGCGGCGAAACTAGTAGGTGAGAAAAAAGCGTCAACGGATTTTTGCGCTACTTTGACTCTCCTTCATTAAAGAGCGGCCATGTTCCTATTTGACCCCACAGCCGCGCCCTAGCACCCTGCGCCAACATGGGTGCCATCCGCTTTACCAACCTCACCGGGGCCGTCGAAATCGGCTCCAATTGCTATCTCCTCGAACACGGCGGCAAGCGTGTTCTGCTTGATGCGGGGTTTCATCCGAAAAAATCCGGCCCGGATGGACTCCCCCGTCTCGAACTCATCGCGGATGACTCGGTGGATTCGATTATTCTCTCCCACTCTCATCAGGATCATCTCGGCTCCCTGCCGGTCGCGATGCGCAAACATCCACGCGCCACGGTGCTGATGACTGAGGCGACGCGACTGCTCAGCGAGGTGATGCTGCACAATTCGGTCAACGTCATGATGGCCGAAAAGGCTGCGAATGAATCATCCGAGCCGGTGCTCTTTACACATCGTGAAATTGACGGCGGACTCCGTCGCTGGCTGGGTCGTCCGCTAGGGCAGCGATTCGACATCACTGGCGAGCGCACCAATGAAAGCGACCCTTCGCTCTCCGTGGAGTTTTTTGACGCGGGGCACATCCTCGGCAGCGCGGGGACGCTTTTGCGCGCTGAAGGGCGCAGCGTTTTCTACGCGGGCGATGTTCAGTTTGACGACCAGACCATTTCCAGCGCGGCCACGTTTCCCGATTTCGCAGACGAACCGTGCGACGTGATGATCATGGAAAGCACGAACGGCGAGCGCATGACGCCGCCGGGTTTTACGCGACAGAGCGAGCAGGAGCGTTTTGCAAAAGCGATCCAGTCGGCGCTGTTGCGTGGCTGCTTGCTCATCCCGCTGTTTGCGCTGGGGAAAACGCAGGAAGCACTCGGGATGTTTTATACTTTCCGCCGCGACGGCGTGATTCGTCAGGACTGCCCCATCTACATCGGCGGCCTCAGTGCGAAGCTCACCGAAATTTACGACAAGCTCGCACAGCGTGTCCCACGTCACTTTCCAAAACTCGATCTACTCGACGACGTGGATCCCTACATCGTCGGCGGTCGCAACGCGGCGGACATTCGTCTCAAGCCAGAACGCATCTTCGCACTCAGCAGCGGAATGATGACCGAAAAAACCCTCAGCAATTTCGTCGCACGACAGTTCCTTTGCAGGCCGGAAAATAGCATCTTTTTCATCGGCTACGCGGACCCCGACAGCCCTGCTGGAAAACTGCGTGCCGCCAAGCCGGGCGACTTGGTTTCACTCGGCGAAGATCACGCGCCTGAGCCGCTGAAATGCCACATCGAAACGTTCAACTTCAGCGCGCACAGCAATCGCGAGGGCATCCGCGCATACGTGAACCGGGCGCGGCCCAAAAAACTGATCCTCGTCCACGGTGATCCAAACGCCATCGGCTGGCTTGCGCAGACATTGCAGGCCGATTTGCCGGAGACTCAGGTCATCATCCCCGCGCCCGGCGTGACGCTGGAACTGTAGCCGCCGCTACTACGCCTTTTTTGCGGAGATGAGACGCATCGCCACGAAGTAGAGCGCACACACGACGCCTACTGCCACCATGATCCAGAGCGCCTCGCTTTTCACGGCTTGAATGAGTGAGGAAATCTCCACTCCCTTGCCGGCCTTGAGCGCTGCTATTTGTTCGGGTGAAAGCGTTTTCCCCACCTTGTCGCCGAGCGCGGCGAGCACCCAGCACCAGATCAACGCCCCAGCGATGGTGAGATTGCTGAACTTCAAAAAATCCATGCGGATGATCCCGGCGGGAATCGAGATCAAGTAACGCAGCACAGGCAGCATCCGCGCGAAGAAAACACCGCCCGCTTCGTAGCGATGCATGAAACGCTCGGCGCTCTCCACTTTTGCCGGTGGCATCAAAAAATACCGGCCATAGCGCATGACAACTGGCCGCCCGATGGCGAGTGCAACCCAATAGGTGATGGCGGATCCGATCCACGAGCCGATGGTTCCGGCGATCACTATGCCGGTAAAAGACATATTGCCGCCTTGAGAAGCGAGGATGACTGCGGGCGGGATGACGAGTTCGCCAGGCACGGGGAAAATGGATGACTCCATCGCCATCAAAATGATCACGCCAAGATAACCCCAGTCGAGAACCCAATTGAACCAAGTCTCGATAAGTGTTGGAAACATGAGCGCGCGGGTTTAGCAGGGAAGTGCTGTGCGGCAAGCGGAAGTGCGTAAAAATACGCCGCTATTTCTTTGTAGAGGGTGCTCCGTATGGGGCGAGTTCCTCAGCCGTCCACGCCTTGGTGCGGTCTTTGTGTTCGGCGCGGATGGCTTTTACGGTCTCGATGGAGACGGGCGATGCGGTGTGCTCCCACTCGCGGCGGATGTAGGTGACGACGCCGGCGACTTGCTCGTCGCTCAGCGCTGCGCCGAGCGGCGGCATCTCAAATGCCCACGTTCTGCCATTCACTTTGATCGGCCCCGCGAGACCGTGGAGAACGATGCGCGGGAGCAAGTCGGGTTTTCCGATCACCCAATCGCTGTCCGCGAGCGCAGGCGCGAGACTGTCCATCCCCTGCCCGTTTGCCTGATGGCATGCGGCGCAGAGCGTGGTATACACCTGCCTGCCGGTTTCGAAAAGCTGCTGCTCTTCGGTGGTGAGCGGAGTCACGACTGGCGGGGGCGGCACGCCTTGCTTGCCGGGCCATGCGATGCGCGCATCGAGTGCGGTGACAAACGGTTTGGTTTTTGCATCAGCGCTGGCGGCGATTTTGGTGAGTTCCGGCATCTCTGCATCGAGGTAGAGGAGCTTCACTTTTCGCGAATTATTTGCGGCGATTTTTCCACTCGCTCCATGGAGCATCGCGACATGGGCGGGAGAGCCTACAGGCTGCGCTGCGATCAAAGTGATGAGCTTTTTCACGCGAGCAACGCGGCGTTCGTTGAGCACTGCGCTGGCGAGTGCGTTGAGCATTTCCGCAGGTGCTGTTTTGTCCTCATTCGTGATGAGCGCTTCGAGGATTTCGAGTTCGCGCCCGCGCAGTCCGCTGAGGATCGCATCGCGCACGAGGAGATTTTTTCCCGCCGCACGAGCGAGGGCGAGAACAGCATCCTGCGCTTCGGGAAATGCGCTTGCGGTGAAGCCGAGGGCGATTTGCACGTCCGCACTCGTGTCGCTGGCGAGCTTGAGCAATTCCCCCGCGAGCGAACGGTCGGCGAGGCGGACGCCTGTGGCGCGCACTTTCGCATCAGCGTCTTTCAATGCGATGCTGGTGACATCGGGCGTGAGCGCCGACATGCCGTCGAGCGTCCACAGGGCGTGGATTTTCGCGAGCGGGCTGCCGGCTTTCACGAGCGCGGCGAGGTCGGGCACGACGGTGTCGTCCTTTTTCTCCACGAGCAGGCGCTGCGCAGTGTCGCGCACCCAGCCGTTCGCGTGGTTGAGGAAAGTGACGAGCTTCGCCGGCTCCGTGGGCAGGTTGACGGGCGCGGGCTTTGCGCCATCGGGAACCACGCGCCAAATGCGACCCTGGTTGATCGGTTGTTCGAGTTTGCGATCCTTGATGTTCGCAACGAGGTAGTGCGTGAGGAAGGCCTTGTGCTGGATGACGCCACGATACATGTCCACGATGTAGAGCGCGCCATCGGGGCCGGTGTAGGTATTTACCGGTCGAAAACGCTCGTCGGTCGAAGTCAGAAACTCGGTCTTGTCATAGACATTCTCGGCGGTAAGCGTGCCGTCCTTCTCGACGATGCGCACGCGCTTCACGAGATTGCCCACAGGCTCACAGACGAAAACATTGCCCATGAAATCCGGCGGAAAAAGCGCGCCGCGATAGACGCCCGCACCACATGCGCCAGTGGAATTTGCAAGCGTGCCGTCCGCCCGGAGGTAACTCGCATCGTAGCCGCGATTCACGCCGGGCGTCGGGTGCGACGGCCAGCAAGTCTGTTCCTTCAGCACCGAGACTCCGACGCCGCTTCCACCGGGGAAGTTCGGATTCCGTTTGTAGAGCGACTCCGGGACAAAATTCGCGCTGAGAAAGACACTGTTATAGTTGTAAAAGGGGCGTCC
>CAMBOD010000119.1 GCA_945868985.1 Prosthecobacter debontii
TCCGACTCGCTCACCCCCGCCGAATCGCGCCCCTTCACCGCCTTCTTCAGCTTTTCAATCTGCCCCTCGAAATCCGCAATCGTCACCTCGCTCCATTTGTCGCGATTGTAGGCAAGCCGCTTCTCCGCCTCTTTAATATAGAGTCGGCCTTGCTTGATGTATTTGGGCGTAAGGAAAAGCATGGGCGCGGTGGGTAGCGTCACGTCCCCCGCATGGCAAGGGCCGCTTTCCTCCCGGCTGATATTTTCACACCCGCCCTTCAAAGCATTACAATACGCTCCCAGCCCGACATCCATGAAAGCCTCGGGGTCTTCCCTCCTCATTCCGAGGAACACCCCGCCGATTCCAAGGAACACCCCGCCGATTCCAAGGAACACCCCGCCGATTCCGTGGGATACCCCGCTGGGTTTTTGGAGCACCCCGCACGGAAAGGGGGCATCCTCCCAACAGAGAAGGACGCCATTTTTCCTGAGAGAAGCGTCCTTCCAGCTTCCGGCATCCCTGCTCCGCTCCCGACCATAGACTTTTTATTGGGCGGGGCTTTTGGAGCGGCGGGTTTTGGAAGACTAGGAGGCTACGGTAAGCGGGGCGGGAGTTCGTCAACGAAGGCGGAGTGCCTGCTTTCGTGCCTGCTAGACTTGGTAAGTCACGGTATCCTTGTCGCCGATGCTGACGTGCCCTGCTTTGCAAAGCATCTCAAGCAGCTTGCTGGCGTCCGCGTCGGTGGCGTCTTTGCCAAGCAGGGATTTCAGATGGCTCAGCAGGGTCTTCTTCTTTTTCGGGCGATTAGTGACGTTCTTTCGCAGTCGCTCCAGAACGCGACTCAGCGGAGTCTCTATATCTGCGGGCTCCGCTTTTGGTGCGGCTGTCCCGACCTTGGGTGGACCAGAAAAAGTGAGCGTGGCGAAACTCCCGTGGCGGCGGGCGAAAATATGCCGGCTTCGCAGATGCTCAACCAGAGGATCAAAGCCCGTGTCCTTCGAGATAATATGAATGTGGGCCGCAGTGTTACTGCTCACCGCCCGGCCCACGTAGTATGCGAGCGCAAAATCGAGAGCATTCTTTCCGGAAGACGTGAGGCGGATGAGTTGGACGGATGCCGCATGTTCCATCAGCTTTTCCACCAGATCGGCATTGAGTTTTGTCTGCTTCGCACCCAGCAGGATGGTAAAGCAGACCGCTTTCGTGCCGAGTATGGACGCATCAAACTCATGGACGTTTTCAAAGTCCACAAAGACATGGTTTAGACGCGGGGTGGGTTCGGTGAAAGCAGACATAACATCAGTGATTGGGAGTTCGGCGACGAGGGCGGAGATGAGATTCGACGCGTGCGAAAGAACACGAAAGCGTTAGGAAGACAAGTAGCGAAGCTCAATAGCACCGTGACTGGCTAGCAAGGTGACGCATGCACGTTGCGTAATATTTTCACGACTCATCGCATTTAACAGACATCCCTGTTGACCGGAGCGCACTCCCCCCTATTGTCCCGCACCCGCAAAAAGCACATGGCTCAGCAAAATCAACGACCTAACCGCGAACGCGAACCCAATGGCAGTGGCTCGCAAGAACCGAACTTCAACTGGAGGGGACTGCTTCTTTTCGCAGCCGCAGTGGCTCTCATCGGAGGGGCGTTCTACTTTAAAAACCCGATGGGGAATCCCGAAGAGATGACGCTCTCGAATTTCATCAAACTCGCCAAAGAAGGGCGTGTGGTGAAGGACTCGACGGTCGTGGTGGTAGATCACGGCAGCCCGGTGGATTACGTCCGCGCAAAGGTGCTGGATGTTGCGGGTGCAGCACCGGAGACTGCGCGCCCAGTGCGGGTGATGGTGAATCTCGAATACAACCGCACGCTCGAAAAAGATCTGCACGATGCGGGCATCGAGGTGCCGATTAAGGCCGACAACAGCAATGCAGTCATGGGAATGCTGCTCAATTTCCTGCCCATCGCTTTCATCCTGCTGCTGCTGTATTTCTTCTTCCGCCAGCAACTGCGCATGGCTGGCAAGGGCGCGATGAATTTCGGAAAGAGCAAGGCGCGCATGCTGGCGCGCGATAAGAACAAAGTGACGTTCAAGGACGTGGCCGGTGTGGAAGAGGCGAAGGAGGAAGTGCAGGAGATTGTTGAGTTCCTCAAAGACCCGAAGCGTTTTCAAAAACTCGGCGGCCACATTCCAAAGGGAGTGCTGATGGTCGGCTCGCCCGGCACCGGCAAGACGTTGCTCGCACGCGCCATCGCTGGCGAAGCGGATGTGCCGTTTTTCTCGATAAGCGGCTCGGATTTCGTGGAGATGTTTGTGGGCGTCGGCGCGAGCCGCGTGCGCGATATGTTTGAGCAGGGAAAGAAGAGCGCGCCCTGCCTGATTTTCATTGATGAAATTGACGCCGTCGGTCGCCATCGCGGACACGGCATGGGCGGTGGTCACGATGAGCGCGAACAGACGCTCAACGCGTTGCTCGTGGAGATGGACGGCTTCGACACTCAGGACGGTGTGATCATCATCGCCGCGACGAACCGCCCCGACGTGCTCGACCCGGCGCTCCTTCGACCCGGTCGTTTCGACCGTCAGGTGACAGTCGCATTGCCCGATGTGAAGGGCCGCGAGGAAATTCTGAAAGTCCACGCTAAGAAGGTGAAGATGTCCGAGGATGTGAATCTCGCCGTCACCGCACGCGGCACGCCCGGCTACAGCGGTGCGGAGCTTGCGAACGTCATCAACGAAGCCGCGCTCGCAGCGGCACGACGCGGCGCGAAATCCATCATCCAATCCGACCTCGAAGAAGCCCGCGACAAAGTGCGCTGGGGAAAAGAGCGCCGCTCGCTCGCAATGTCGGACAAGGAAAAGGAAAACACCGCCTACCACGAAGCCGGCCACGCATTGCTCGGCTGCCTGATGGAGCACACCGATCCTTTGCACAAAGTCACTATCATCCCGCGCGGCCCTTCGCTCGGCTCGACGATGTATCTGCCGACCGAGGACAAATACACCCACCGCAAAAACGAACTACTGGATCGCCTCGTGATGATCATGGGCGGTCGTGTCGCGGAGGATTTGATTTTCGGCGACGTCACCAACGGCGCACGCGGCGACATTGGTCAGGCGACCGGGATTGCACGCAAGATGGTCTGCGAATGGGGCATGAGCGAAAAACTCGGCATGGTGGACTACAGCGAAGGCGAGGAGCACGTTTTTCTCGCCCGCGACATCACGCGCAACCGCAGCTTCAGCGAAGTCACCGCGCAGGAGATTGACCGCGAAGTGAAGAAACTTTGCGACGACGCCTACGCCCGCGCGAAACACCTCATCACCTCGAACCGCGACAAACTCGAAATCATCGCAAAGGCGTTGCTCGAATTTGAAACCCTCGACGGCGATCAAGTGCAGGACATCGTGAAGACCGGCGGCATGAGCAAACCACCGTCACCACCAGCGAGCAGCACCAAAAACGTGGAGACTGTCGTGCCGCCAAAAACGGAGCCGACACTCGACTTCCCCGGTGGTCTCAGCGGAGCACCAGCGTAGCGCAGGCTTGCGTGCATACGCCTCATCGCGCCTAGATGCGGCATGAACATGGAGAAAGTCGTTATCGTCGGTGCGAGTGGTTACTCGGGTGAAGAACTCGTCCGCCTGCTCTCGCGGCATCCGAACGTCGAGCTAGTCGCCGTTACTTCACGCCAGGCTGCCGGGCAGACGCTTGCGAACGTGTATCCGCGCTTTGCAGGAACACGCTACGCCGAACTGAAGTTCATTGATTCCACCGTGCCCGCAATTCTCGCGACGGGCGCGAATCTCGTCTTTCTCGCGCTGCCACATGGCGTCGCTTCGGAGTTTGCGCTACCGCTCATCAAGGCCGGACTCCGCGTCCTTGATTTGAGCGCGGACTTTCGAATCAAAGACCTCGCGACCTACGCGGAATTCTACGGCGAACAGCATCACGCACCCGAACTGGCGGCGATGTCTGTTTACGGACTGCCCGAGCTTTACCGCGAAAAAATCCGTGGCGCGCAACTCATCGCCTGCCCCGGTTGCTATCCCACGAGCATCCTCGTTCCGCTCGTCCCCCTGCTGCGGCGGCAGCTCATCAAACCCGCGAGCATTTGTGTTTTCAGCATGAGCGGAGTGAGCGGAGCCGGTCGCACAGTGAAGGCCGATTATCTTTTCGCCGAGTGCAACGAAAGTGTGCGCGCCTACAGTGTGCCTAAGCACAGGCATCTCGCCGAGATCGAGCAGGAGCTTTCCATCGCCTCCGGCGCGAAAGTGACAATCAACTTCACGCCGCACCTCATTCCCGTGAATCGCGGCATCCACACCACAATCTACGCCGCGCCCGCCGAAGATGCCGAGCCGTTCCATTTCACAAACGCCTACGCCGAGGACTACGCGGGCGCGAAATTTGTGCGCGTGCTCGGCGATAGCGGAATTCTGCCCGACACAAAGAATGTCGTCGGCACAAACTTCATGGACATCGCATGGCGGCACGACCCGCGCACCGGTCGCATCGTCCTGCTGAGCGCCGAGGACAATCTTGTGAAAGGCGCAGCCGGTCAGGCCGTGCAATGTCTCAACATCCTCTGCGGCTGGCCCGAGGAGACGGCGCTGTAGGTCGCAATTTTGAGCACTGGAAAACACATCGCCATCATCGGAGGCGGCCCTGCTGGGTTGCGCGCTGCCGAAGTCGCTGCGCAGGCCGGGGCAGATGTGACGCTCTTTGATGCGAAGCGCTCGGTTGGTCGGAAGTTTCTCGTGGCAGGAAAAAGCGGGCTGAATCTTACGAATAATGCCGCTCTGGATGTTTTTACGAACCAATATTCCGGCGATGCGATGCCCGCGAATTTTTGGCGGGAGTGCATTGCGGATTTTGACAACAACGCAATGCGTGCATGGGCGGCGGAGCTTGGAGTTGAGACGTTCGTTTCTTCGAGCGGTAAAGTTTTTCCGACCATGATGAAGGCTGCACCGCTGTTGCGCCGATGGGTGGAGCGGCTTCGGGGACTTGGGGTGAAGTTTGTCATGAACCATCGCTGGGCGGGACTCGATCACGGAACTCCGATGCGGATTCAATTCCAAAATCAGGAACCGGTGTTTTGCGATGCGCTGATTCTAGCGCTCGGTGGAGGCTCGTGGCCGGAAACCGGGTCCGATGGGAGTTGGGTGGGTATTTTTGAAAAACTCGGTATCGAGATCCGTCCTCTGCGCTCGGCGAACTGCGGATGGGAGTGCGCGTGGGCGCCGGAGACGATGGAGATCGTGCAGGGGCAGCCTCTACATAATCTCCATTTGCGCGCTGGAGATTCACTGGCAATCGGCGAGGTGATGCTCACGCGCTACGGCATCCAAGGTACGTTGATGTATGCGCTTGGTCGCGCATTGCGAGCGATGGATAAACCCGAGGTGCGTGTGGATTTCAAACCCACATTCAACGTGGAGCATCTCGTGAGAAAAATGGAATCAGTCCGCCGCAACTTCCTACAGGAAGCACAGTCGAGATGGAAACTCACACCCGCTGCCTGCGCGATCCTCGCGCAGTTTCACGGGCCATTTGATTCTACCGAGACGCTGGCGAGAGTTGTGAAGGATTGCAGTATCCCGCTCACAGGCCCGCGCCCGCTGGCCGAGGCGATCTCGACTTCTGGCGGTGTGTGCTGGTGCGAAATGGATCGCGATTTGATGCTCAGGAAACTGCCAGGCGTGTTTTGCGCGGGCGAAATGGTGGATTGGGAGGCGCCCACTGGCGGCTATCTCCTGCAAGGATGTTTCGCCACCGGAACACGAGCGGGTTTGGCAGCGGCAAAGCGCGTAGTCGGATAAGCCGACAAGCTTTTTTCGCTTGGCTATCGCCGCCTGTCTTCTCATCTACTTTCCGAAACCCGATGGCCTTCACTTCCGACGAAGCCTTTTCCCTTCTCAAAAACGCGCAGGCGAATGACCGCCTCGCTCACGCCTACCTGCTCAGCGGACCCGATGGCAGCGGAACACGCGAACTCGCGGCACGGCTCACCGGACTGATCATCAGCGGAGATGGCGATGCGATGAAGCACCCGGATGTCCACATTGCCGAGCCGGAATCCAAGTCGCGAAAGATCGTCATCGAACAAATACGCGAAATGGAAAAACAACTCCAGATGCGCTCGATGTTCGGCGGGCGAAAAGTCGGTCTCATCATGGATGCGGATCGTTTGCAGGAGCAGGCCGCTAACGCCTTTCTCAAGACGCTCGAAGAACCGCCACGCAACTCCCATCTCATCCTCGTCACTTCGCTTCCCGATCAACTTCTCGAAACAATTCTGTCCCGCTGCATCGAGGTTCAGCTTCGCCCGACTGCCCGCCGCGAACCTACCGAGCGCCAGCATCGGATGCTCGAAACGCTGCGCGCATTCTCGAAAATTCCACACCCCGATTTTGCGCAGACATTTTGCCTCGTGCGTAATTTTCAATCACTGCTCGCGGAGGCGAAGGAGGAAATCGGTGATATCAACGAGGCGGCGATGAAGACCGAGGAAAAACACTACAAACAGACGAGCGACGTGTCGCACTCATGGCTGGAGGAGCGCGAGGATTACTTCAAGGCGCTCACCGAGGCACGCTATCGCAATGAACGCACCGCGCTCATCGAAACTATCGAGCAATGGTGGGCTGATGTCCTCCGTCAGCAGCAAAGCGCCGCCCATCTTGATCATCCCGATTTTTCTACCGACACCGCTGCGCTTGCGAATCAAATGTCCACCTCACAAGTGCTCCGCCGGGCCGATGCGATTGCAGGGTTGCGCGAAAATTTCAGCCGCAACGTCAACGAACCACTCGCCATCGAGG
>CAMBOD010000120.1 GCA_945868985.1 Prosthecobacter debontii
GGAGTTAACAACGCAGCCCATTTCCCAGACGTTGATGTTGTCGAAACTCGGGAAGAGTTCTTTGTTTTTGTGGGCGCTCTTGAAGTATTGGTATCGGACAAGCGGTTCGCTTGGCGTTTTCTGCATTCCAGCGCCGCGATTGCCGGAGCCCGGCGGGCGGAGTCCGGTGGCTATGGCGAGCTTCTGATAAAAGCCCTGTTTCGCATCGGGATCGGCGAGGCGGATTTTGTTCCAGATTTCGAGGGCATTCACGTTGATGCCATAGCTGTTTGCTTCGCGCTGGGAGTTTCCGGGAGGCACTGCGCCTTCGAGGAAAAGCTCCAGCGCCTCAGTATTGCCGAGCAGCCATGCGATGAATTCCTTGTTCGCGGGTGTGGCCTTCGCAAAGGCGGCGAGTTTGTCCGCGCCGACTTTCACAATGAGCTGGCGCTGATCGAGTGCGTTGAGAAATGCCGGGTCTTTGATGAGCGCCTTTAGGGCGGCTTCGTTCGCGCTCGCTGGCGTTTTTTCATTCAGCCATTCGGTGAGTTTGCCGCCGTAGGAGGCGAAGTCGCCGCTATTAACGGCTGCGGTTTGCTCGGTGGCGCTCGGCGCCCAAGCCTGACTGTCGGCCGTGAGCGAGATGAGCGCTCCGCAGACGATGAGTGATTGCAGGATGTTTTTCATAGGTGTGTGTGTGTTGTGGGATTTATCGAAGTAAAGGTGGTTCGGAGAAAACGGGACGTGCTACTTCGCTGCCGAAGTCGGGCCTGTCAATTCCTGCATCGCCTCAGCCATGGCCTTGCCGAGCAGGATGAAGAAGCGGCCCTCTCCGTAGTAATGGAAACCCATATTCGACGTGGCACGCGAGAGCATCGCCTTTTCCGCATCGGTCATCGGGTTCGCTTTTAAATCGCGATCCTTGTTCAGCCAGCCCGCCGTCTTGAGCGCGACGACTCGTGCATCAAGCAGCGACGCGCTCTCAATGGCCTTTACGTTTCCTTTGAATTCCGGAACCGTGTTCATCGAGCGCATCGCGTCGCGCAGATCTTTCATCTTGCCGATTTCGTTTTGCACGCCGTTCACGCCGATGACGCCGACGACGACCTTCATGTCCGGCACTTTGAATTCCTTGCGCACATCCTTGATGAGGCACGTGAGGTTTTTGGCATATTCGCCGATGCACTGCGGGCCACCGACGAGATCGTTGAAACCCTGAAACCATACGAAGCCGCTGATTTCGTATCCGGCTTTTTCATCGTAGGCAGGAAAGCGCTTTTTGAGGTCTTTTAGCACACTGTGGACGCTTTCGATCATCCCACGGTATTGGCCGCCGAAATCCTCCGCCGTCATCGGCACTTTAGTTTTATCCGGCAGACTTTTCATCGGCACCGGGTTTGGCATTCCCGCGCTCGGCGGACGGAAGTTTTGAAAAATACTCTGCCCGCCCGGCGCGTATTTAATGAGGAGAATCTGCTGCTTCGACGCCTCACCCATGTAGTAGCCAAAGCCGTATTCCGGCCCGATGTTGTTGCCGAGTTTGGAGTAATCCTTGCGTCCGCCAAAGCCGGGCTGGAGTTCGCCGGAGACATCGTCGCTCGTCACCCACACATCACTGCGGGTCATCGGCTTGCCGTTCGGTTTGAAAATCTTCAGCAACGCAGCGCGCGCCGGATCGGGGTCTTCGCTCAGAAAATCAATGGTGGCGATGTTTGCCTGACCATCCATGTTCGACTGTCCGGCGAGGATATAAACTTTGACAGGGCCTTTCTCCGGCTGGCCCGCTGATGCCGTTGCCGCCGTGAGAAATGACACTCCCAAAAGAGCAACAAACAAGCTGAAGGATTTTTTCATAGGTGAAGGAAGGTGCGTTCAATCACTCACGAAGCCCTCCCCTCTTAGCGTTTATCTCCCTCCGCCAGCGTTACCCAGCAACTCAATCGGCCTGCCTTTCAGCCGCCCCTGCCCGAACGGACTGTCGCCGCGACCAGGATCCGGGCCGATGTCCTCATCCACCATCACCTGCCTCGTCAATTCCTTCACCAGCACGCCCGTGTCGCCAAATTTCTTCATCCACGCCTTCGTCTGCGCGTGGAGTTTCTCGCGCAGCGCAGCGCTTTCCGGCGCATCGAATAAATTGCGCATCTCGTGCGGGTCGGCCTCGCGGTCATAGAGGCACGCGTAGCGCGGGCGGCCTGCGGAGAGCGCATCCTCGCCGATGTCCTTTTCCGAAAGGTCGAACGCGTATGTGTAGCGCTTCGTGTAAATGCCCCGCCAGTTCCCCGCGAAATGAAACAGCGGCACCGACTCTACCGCCTTGTCGTCCGCCTTGAGAATCGCCTCCGTCAAATTCCTCCCCTCACAAGTCTCCGGCACAGCCACGCCCATCATCCCCAGCAGCGTCGGCATAAAATCCAGCGTCCCGAAAAGCAAATCGCTCACCCGTGGCTTCAGCTTCTGCGGCCAGCGCATCACCAGCGGGACGTGCACCGACTCGTTTTCCGGCACACCCTTGTTATAGGGCCACGCGTGCGACATCAGCATGTCCCCGTGGTCCGACGTGAAAACCACGATGGTATTTTCCGCCAGCCCGCGATCCTTCAGCTCCTGCATCAGCTCGCCGAAGGCCTTATCAATCCCCGAGCACATCGCCATGTGACCGTGATACATCTTCCGATGCCTCGGCGTGTCCGCCACATTCGGGCGCAGCGTGATTTTCCCCGCATCGTAAAGCTCCGCCAGTTCCCTCGGCGCAGCGTAGCCCGCCTGCGTCTGCCAGTTGTGCGGCGGATGCCACGCGATGAACGCCGCAAACGGACGCTCCGCATTCTCCGCGATAAAACGCCGCGCCTGCTTCGTCTGCCCGTAAGGCTCCCAATCCCCGTAAAGCTGCTTGCGCCCCTGCGCATCCCAGTAAAAAGCACGCGCTGCATCAAAAAGCAGCGTGCAGTTGTTCGAGAGAAAATCGTGATCAAACCCATAGCGAAACGGCCCCGCCGGAATCGCCCGGTCGCGGTTCCCGCCGAAAAGATGCCACTTTCCAAAATACCCCAGCCGATACCCCGCATCCCGCAACACCTCGCCAAAATACTTCCCCTCCCCCGGCAGCATCTGCACATCATTTTTGAAAGCCCCATTGCGCAGCGGATGCTGCCCGCTCAGCAACATCCCGCGAAACGGCGTGCACACCGGCTGGCTCGAAATGCAGGTGTTGAAACGAATCCCCTCCCCCGCAAACGCATCGAGCTGCGGCGTGAGGATCTGCTTGTTGCCGTAGCAACCCAGCATGTCGAACGACTGCTGATCACTCATTACAAAAACCAAATTAGGCCGCCGCGCCTCCGCCCCCATCGCGCCGACGCAAAGCACCCCGCATATCAAAACCCAAAGCACAGCACGCAGCTTCCGCATAAAAATCATCCCGCGACTCTGCCTCTGCATCCCACCCTGTAAAGGCGATTCCCCTCAGCGCAAGCGGCCCCAATCCCAAAAACCCACAGCCCCGAAACGCGCCACATTCTTCGCGCCTTCGTCGTTCATCCTCGTTGATTTGAACCGCGAAGCGGCAAAGCAGCGAAGAAAGGCATCCCTCAATGACCGATCCGCAATCCGCAATCCGCAATCCGCAATCCGCAATTTTCATCCCCCGCGCAGGAAAAGAAAAATTTCACCGCGTAACGGCAACGTCATCGGGGCGGCGAAACCGGTCAGCCACATGTCGCGCACGATCACGATGCGGAACGGGGCTTTGGCGACCTTGAAACGGTTCGCGAAAAACCGTGAAAACGCCAAGTCGCAGCGTTGACCAAGCCCGGCTGGGCGAGCATAATGACAACATGAAACTCCTGAGCACAGTTGATCAAATCAAGAAAGGCGGAAGGATCGTTTACAACGACGCACGGCCCGGCCACAGCGGTGCGCTTGCGACGGTGCTGGGCGTGGACCCGAAGGGGATGACTGTGCAGTTCGAAGACCGTGCGGATACGACTTACATCGCGTTCGGAGAGCGCAGATGGATGGATTTTATTGAGGTCGCGGATTAAGCGCTGGCTGAGAGAACTATTTTAATTCGTCGGCTGCATCTTTCAGGGCTTTTGGAGAGGTCATGCTCCCAAATGCGGATGACACGCCATCCGAGTTTCCGAAGTTCGCGGTTCACGCTGCGGTCACGGGCGCGGTTGCGTGCGATCTTGGCGTCCCAGAATTTCCGGTTCTGCTTGGGTCGCTACCGTTGGCTATGAGCAACCGACCAAAGTGCTCCGCCAGTGTTCGCGCAAGAAGTGGCGGCACGGCATTTCCGACTTGTCGCTGCTGTTCATTGCTCTTGCCGTAAAATGCGAAACTGTCGTCGAAACCTTGGAAACGCGCTGCTTCGCGCACCGTGATGCTGCGGTGATCCCGATAGTGTAAAAACCTGCCAGACCCGGGATTCGCAAAATGTGCGGTAATGGTTTGCGCTATGCCGTGGCGATGCAGGCGTCAGTAGGCTTGGCTGAGATATTTGATTTCACGCCCCCGGTCAAAGCGGCTTCGCCCGTCGAGGTCTTGGTTGCTCCCGCCTTCTTTGATCTTCTTCAGCTTCTTCTCAATAAAGTCGGCATCATGGTTTCTCGCCGAATGGTTGCTCAATGCTCGGCACCCACGACGGCGTGCGGCTTGGTAGTCGCTGAAAGGCGGACCCGCATAACTGATTGCTTCGCCACCGGGTTCCAGCGGTGGCAAATCGCCCACCGCTTCTTCCACGCTAACGAAAGGGGCGGAGAAAAATGCAGCCTCATCGCCATGCACAGCCGCGTTCACTTCACGGGCAGTGAGCAAAGGCGGGAATTTACCACGCGGAAAGATGATCTCGCCCATCCCGATATCGCGCCGAAATGCGACGATGAAGGCGCGCTTTCGTAATTGCGGCAGTCCAAATTCGTTTGCGGTGAGCACCTCTAGCCAAACGAAGCAACGTCGAGCTTACTGCGTAGAATCAACGCCGAAAGCTTACCTCCATCGATCAGCGCGACTGTTGGTTTTGTTTCTATGCGCGCTTCCAGAATTGCTGCCTTCGAATAGTGGCTGGTAGTAACGAATACGCCTTTCGCGCCGCTGCTCATTGCGCCACGGAACTTGTTGATCTCCACGCTGCCGACGACGTGTCGCCAGCGTTTGACTTGCGCTTGGACGTGAGTGCCCGCGAAGAAGTCGTT
Organism: Prosthecobacter debontii; assembly: GCA_945868985.1. Lineage (GTDB taxonomy): Bacteria > Verrucomicrobiota > Verrucomicrobiia > Chthoniobacterales > Chthoniobacteraceae > SXWH01. The sequence goes on from CAMBOD010000120.1 coordinate 5,175, forward strand.
TTGTTCTTCGACGTAGGCGTTGATGTCGATTCCACCATCACTGCCGGCTTGTGTGACAGACACAGCTACAAATCCGTTCCGCTCCATCAGCGCCTTGATCAAGTGCTCGAAACGAAAGGGGTCAATTTGCAGCAGGTGACTTCTAACATCTTCAACTTGAGCAGCGGGGATATCGGCGGGCACGCTATCAGAGACTTCGTCCAAGTCGCTGACTTCACGCTCCAGGGCGACCAAAGGATTTTGCTTTCGAGACTCAGCGAGCAATTCTGCCGAGATGACCGTAGCGTGCTCTATCGGCACAATTGGAGGTTCGCTGTGAATCCGAAACTCGAACATCCACGCTTTGCGTAGATTTCCACGCCGATCCGACTGCTGTTCCTGATAATGCCTGAGAAGTTCAAGCAAACCGAGGAAGCGATAGGTTTGGCGCCCGACATTGATGAAGCCGAAGAACGGAGATGGCGTGGAATACTGTTCAATCAGCCGCTTGTTTCTTCCGGAAAGCAATTGGTCACCTTGCCGACCCTGCGCAGTGTAGACCAAAACGTCGCCTTCGATGCGGTCGTGATAAGGGTTTTCGGTCTTCACTTTGCCCGAGTCTTCCGCGGCAGTCATCACGGCGATGTGCCGCAGATTTTTCTGAGTATCTATCGCCGGACGAATCCCGCCCAGATTCTCAACAGCAAGGGAAAAGCGAATCTGATCGTTGCTGTAGAGGTTCCCAATGACGAATTCGGCGACTTGATTCATACCATCGCAAGTTCAAGCGGCTGCGCGTGCCATTTTTCTCTCTGCCGCTGGCAATCTTCCTAGAAACTCACGCCGCTCGGTGCGCACTGTCGCGGCGAGATATGAGTAAAAATCGGTATCGAGAATTTTCTCCCGCTGGCCCGTGACGAACAGACGGTAGCTGTCTGTTTCCAAGATGCGCTTGAGTTCCGCCTCCTTGTCGCGGCTGAGGCGGTCGGGTGTGGCGGCGGGCTGGCTGAGTTTGTCGAAACTCACGATGCCGCGTTGCACTTTTTCAAGTTCCTGTGCGTATGCTACTCCACGCTCAGTAAGCTTGAACATCTTGTTGCCCTTTGCCTGCTTATTCCCCGAAAGCACGAAACCACGCTCCTTAAGCGGTCCGTAGAGTGGCTTGTGAATGTCGGAAGCGTCGGGATATTCTTGAACGTATTTCCGCAATCCAAAGTCCTCTGGAAAGAGCTTCCATGCTTGCACAACAATATCCTCATATTCCAAGGCATGGCTGGTGCCATCGGAGAGCCGAAGCATCGCTAGTAGTATTTTTTCGGGCCTGGGGATTTCAGTCATTCCTAAAACCTCATGCGCTAAACACCGGCGATAGACCAGCTTTTCGTCTCCATCAGGCGAAAGTTGCTACAGGAACGCTGCGGCTCGGAAATTGGCAGAGGTAGTCTTTGTGCTTTGTGAGTGGAATGTATGGTTTGTTTCATCGAGCGAGCAGGAACGAGCAGAGCGGACGTTGAACGCGAGCGAGAAACCACGAAAGCGCGGGGAGGGCAAGGCGCGTTTGCTACGCTTCGCGCTGTGACTGGTGGGCGGGGAGCGGGGAGCGTGCGTCTGTGGCGCCTGCCTAGATCATCTGGTCG